>JAYTYG010000053.1:0-4136 GCA_043742585.1 Spartobacteria bacterium | reverse complement strand
CGCGCAAACGATAGCCGGGCCCGGATATCGACCAACTGCTCGCGGGAAGCCAGCTCCAACTGGGTCTCATCGACCGCAGGCGCCTCCACTTCCACCTCGCGCAATGCCGAGCGCCGGGCCCGGTATTTGGCGTAAGTGAGTGCGACTTTTCCCTGCCCCAGTTCGATCAGGATCTCTTCGACCTGATCCTGCAGTTGCTCAATGTGAATAAAGAGCGGCCGCTCGCGTTTCATGCGAAACTCGACCTCGGCCTGGACCTGATCGCCGATGGCGAAATCAGCCCCGGCAGCCAGCGCGGCAGCGCGCACGGCGTTGGCGATCTTATGCCCCAACCACGGCACCACCCGGGGCTTATCGGATTTTACATGCGACGCGTCGCGTCGGATCACCTGCGGAAACTCGTCATCGACCTCCTCGACGGCCGCATCATTGGAAAGACTAAAATTACTCATGCTTGGATTCAGATAAGATCGTCTTCGCTCGCGTTCTTCACGCTGCCGCCGGTCTGATATTCGGTGACCCGCGTTTCGAAGAAATTCTTTTCCTTCTTCAAAAAGATCACCTCATCGAGCCACAAAAACGGATTCTCTTTGATCGTGGAAAGAGTCGGCAATCCAAGCCCAGCAAGGCGCCGATCGGCATTGAAGTCCACGTAATCCAGGAACTCGGCCTGGCTCATGCCCACCGTGTCCTCCGGCAAACAATCGCGCACAAACTCCTTCTCCAGCGCCACGCCTTCGGCCATGAACGCAGTCAACTCTTCCCGGAACGCCGGGGTCCACAGATCGGGATTTTCGCGAATCAACTCCTCGAGAATATAGCGTCCCAAAGCAATGTGATTGGACTCGTCTCGCAGCGTGTATTGAAACATCTGCCCGATCCCGGTCATCTTGTTCTGCCGATGAATCGACAAGATCATCGCAAAAAGCGCGTAAAACTGGGTCCCTTCCATCACCTGCGTGATGCCAAAAAGCGCCTTGGCGAATTTCTGCTTGTTCACCGTCTGGGTCAAATCGACGCCCATCTTCAGCTCCGGCATCTGCCGGGTGATGAACTCGTTCTTGCGCCGGATACTCGGGATGTCCTGGAACTTGGCGGTCACCTCATCGATGTCGATGTTCAGACTCCCGATGATGTGGAGCAGCGAATCCATGTGGATGGACTCTTCGGCGATCTGGCGCAGCGACGCGTGCTTGAGCTCGGCTGCAGTGAGATTGTCCTCGATGACGTGCAGCACAGAATCGCCCACAATCCCTTCGGCTGCCGAGAAGTAGCCGACGCCCATCTCGATGATCCAACGTTCCTTGACCGAGAGCGCCCCGGAGTTCCACTGGTTACAGTCCCTGGTCATATCGATGACGTCGGGCTCCCAGTGGTTGGCTTTCATTTGCTTATAAATCCGGTATGCCTCGTGATACTTCAGCGGAAGCACGTTCAACTCCGCACTGCGCTCACCATTGATCACTCGCTTGCCAGCGATTCTTGCACGGGCTTTTTCCTTATTCAGCCGGAACGTTTTGCTTCCGATCGTGTAGACGACGTGATTGCCCTCTTCGCGAGTGCTAAATTCAGTCGGGATTTCGATTTCTGGGGGCGTAGCGGATTCAAGGACGGCACTGCTCATATGGGGTGGTTTCGGTGCGGACACGGACGACGGCAAGGGACGGGGTTTCGGAGTGATAGGAATGGACGGCGTCAAAACGCCTGTGGGCGCTCTTCTGCGACGATATTTAGCGTCAGCGAACGGCTCCACAGCTCCACCAAGGGCGGAACGAAGAGCAATCCATGGGGCTTCAGTAAAAGGTGCGGCGCACTCGGGAACGTAACGCCGGCTGCCAGGTTTTTCACCCGGCACCCAGCGTCCACCCTGAAGATTCCCCCAAGGCTTACATCGCTAATTCCACAATATCTTGTGGCGGGCGAGAGAACTACCGCCACGCATAGTGGGCTGTCAAGAATGCCAGACGACATTTTAGCGGATTTTTGCGATCCCTCTGTAGAGCTGGCTGCGTGCCGGTTTCTCCCATTTCTTCCGGAGCGAAAACCCGCGCCGGAGGCCGCCGGGGGGGGGAATTTAACGCAGTGACGCCGAGGCGCTGAGGAGGCCGGAATTTCGCCCCTGCCCCGCCATCTCGACGCTCTTTCCTCCCATTCCTCCCATTCCTCCCATTCCTCCCATTCCTCCGCCATTCTGAGCGCTGCGTTATTGTCTGTCCCCTGTGGCGGCGGCTGGCCTAGTGTCCCCGCCCGATGTCCCGCGAATACAAAGTGAAACTAGAGGTCTTTGAAGGACCGCTGGACCTTCTGCTTTACTTAATCAAGAAGGACGAAGTCGACATCTACGACATCTCCATCGAGCGCATCACCCAGCAATATCTGGAGTTCATGGACGCGTTCAACGTCCTCGACCTGGAGGTGGCCGGCGAATTCGTGCTCATGGCCGCCAATCTTATCTACATCAAAAGCCGCAGCCTTTTGCCCGTCGCAGTCCAACCGCCGGACGACGACGTCGAAGAGGCTGATCCCCGCTGGGAACTGGTGCGCCAGCTCGTCGAATACAAAAAGTTCAAGGAGGCCGCCGCCCACCTCGGCAAACGCGAACTCGAACGCTCAAACATGTTCACCCGGCTCCCCGAAAGTGAGCCGGTCGCGGAACGGCCCTTGGGCGACGTCAGCGTATTCGACCTCATCAACGCCTTTGGCAGCATCCTCAAGCGCCTCCACCAGCGGGAGGAAGTGCGCGAGATCTTTGAGGAAAACTACACCGTCTCGGACAAAATCGATCTCATCATGAAGATGATGGCCGCCGGAGTCCCCCTCAAGTTCACCGAACTCTTCGCCGCCGCAGCCTCCCGCGCTGAGATCGTCGTCACCTTCCTCGCCCTGCTCGAACTCATCCGCCTCAAGCAGCTCAAAGCAGTGCAGGACGGCGCGTTTGGCGAAATCGAATTGCGCTGCGCCAAAGTCGCGGAGACTGTTTTGAACCCATGACGCTCAAACAAGTCATCGAGGCCCTCATCTTCGCCTCCCCCAAGCCGATCTCCTCGCGGGAGATCCTAGCCGCCTTGCGCGCGGCAGGCGCGGACACCGAGGACCAGCTCCGACGCGACTATTCCAAGCTCAAAGCCCCGCAGATCGCCGCGGCCCTGGCCGAGTTGGAAGCCGATTACAGCGCCCAGGGCCACGCCGTCATACTCGCCGAGCAAATCACCGGCTGGGCCTTCACCACCGTCAGCACCGCCGCCCCCTGGGTGCGTCAACTTTATCCCGAAGCCAAGCCCACCCGACTCAGCGGCCCTCAGCTCGAAACCCTCGCCATCGTCGCTTACCGCCAACCCGTCACCCGCGCCGATATCGAGGCCGTGCGCGGAGTCGCAGTCGATGGGGTCATGCAAGTGCTCCTCGACCGCAGCCTGGTCAAAATCGCCGGCCGCGCCGAAGTGCCGGGCCGTCCCCTGCTCTACCGGACCACGGAATATTTCCTGCAACACTTCGGATTGAAAACCACCGACGAATTGCCCAACTCCAGCGAACTCAAGCGGGCGCCCCTGCCCACCGCCCAAGCACTCGCCGAAACCGCGCGTCCGAAAAAAATTCCCGCCGAAAAGCCCACTCCCAAGCCTGCCCGGGCACCCGCGCAAGCAGAACCCGAACCCACACCCAATCCGCCCACGCATGAGCCTTCCTGAAATCCGTAAAAACATCGACATCCTCGACGCCCAACTCGTCCAGCTCCTCAACGAGCGAGCCGACCTCGTGCATGAGGTGGGAATGGTCAAAAAAGCCGACGGCTCCGCCATTTACGCCCCGGAACGCGAAGAACAAGTCTTCCGCTCCCTCGTCGAAAAAAACAAAGCACTCGGCGGGCGACTCCCCGAAAAAGCCATTCGCGCCATTTACCGGGAAATCATGTCCGCCTCCCTCGCCCTGGAGAAACCTCTCACCATCGCCTATTTCGGCCCGGAATCCACCAACACACATCAGGCCGCCCGCAGCAAATTCGGCGCGAGCATCGAATACCGCGCCTGCATCACCATCGCCGACGTGTTCGACTCAGTGGCCCGCGGTAACGCCGACTACGGGGTCGTCCCGATCGAGAACTCCACCGAGGGCGCGGTCAACCACACGCTCGACGT
>JAYTYG010000052.1:0-1674 GCA_043742585.1 Spartobacteria bacterium | reverse complement strand
GAGGGAGGGGAGGAGGCGACCGCAGATGTCGTGAAGCCCGGTGGGGCCTCTGCTTTCATACTTCATCATTCATCCTTCATAATTCCCCAAGAGACCTCGTGGCTTGACCCTTGGGGCTGCCATACCGATGTTCTCCGTCCCATGTCTGATCTGAATCCCACTCCCGTCATCCCGCATGAGGGCTGGCACGTCCTGCACCTATTTTACAAAGTTGAGCACGGTCAGTGGTCGATGCTCAGCCCCGACGAGCAGCGCGAAGCCAAGACCAGCTTCACCGAGTTGGTCGCCGAGATCCGCGAAACCGAAAAAACGCAGCTCCTGATCTTCAGCATCGTTTCGCCCAAG
Source organism: Spartobacteria bacterium (assembly GCA_043742585.1). GTDB lineage: Bacteria > Verrucomicrobiota > Verrucomicrobiia > Chthoniobacterales > Chthoniobacteraceae > CAIURC01. Next base: position 1,329 of record JAYTYG010000052.1, on the reverse strand, counting down.
GCGGACATCGGGTTCATGCTTCTGACTCCGGATCTGCACGTGGCCAATGCGTATGAGAAGAAGCTCACGCTTTCGCTCGGGCCAGACGTATTGACGCCGGTTTACACGTATCTCTCGATGACTGAGGAGAGCGAATACACCACGAGCGATGCCGAATACGCGCTGACCCTGGAGCGCGAAGATGGCTTGGCGCCTGGCACCCCGGAGCATGCAAAGGCTCTGGGCGAGTTCAGCGCGCGCATGGCCAAATACCGCAAGGATAAGCTCTACCCGGTGTTGCCGGTTTGGGAGGTCTTTTGCTTTTATCCAATGCTCAAGCGCCGCACCCTCGGCCAAAACTGGTACGGCCTGACGTTCGAGGAACGCAAAAAACTCATGGGCGGCCATGCCCGGGTCGGCCGCAAATACGCTGGGAAAATTCTCCAGTTGATTACCGGATCCACCGGGCTCGACGATGCGGAATGGGGCGTCACGCTCTTTGCGCATGATACTTTCGACATCAAGGCCATCATCTACGAGATGCGCTTCGATCCAGTGACCGTTAATTACGGCGACTTCGGCGAATTCTTCATCGGCTTGAGCTTGCCGCTCGATGAGCTGTTCCGCCGGGTGCAACTCTGAAGTCCGCCAAGCCCCGACCATCCGCAATGATTACGCCCGGCGTTATCATTGCGATGGCGGGCTGCTGCGCTGAGAAGTCGAATATTTAACGCTTAAACTTAAACCGATCCGGCCGATGGACCTGCGCTTAAAACTTCAGGCTTTGGAAGCTCAACTCCGGGCACACGCCCCGTTGGTGATCGCTTACAGCGGCGGGGTCGACAGCGCTTACCTCCTCGCGCAAGCCCATCGTTGGCTCGGCGCGAATGCCCTGGGCGTGATCGCCGATAGCCCGAGTCTCCCGCGCCAGGCTCTGGCCGATGCCCTGGCTTTGGCTGCCGCGCTCGGTGCGCACGTGGAGGTCGTCGAGACGCAGGAGATGGAGAACGCCGACCGGCACCGCCTGGACGCTGCTGGAGCGGTACGCGGCCTTCACCCACGATTGTCGGCAAAACGAGCAGGGGTATCAAATGTAAGATTGTGAACCTTTTGACCGTCATTTCCGGACCAGTCATGCAGACTGACACCCATGAAGCAGAGAACTGTGGTGAGCGCCCTGCTGCTGGTGGCGGCGCTCGGTGTGGCAGTGGTCCGGGCGCAGGGCATGATGGCCCAGACGGTTCCTAACCCGGCGTCCACGTTCAGTGGGGTTCAGTTGCCCCTGTCGCAGACCAGGCAGCCCAGCACCTCGCCGCTGGCCCCTGCATTCTCTGCCGACCGCTACACCTT
>JAYTYG010000051.1:0-4177 GCA_043742585.1 Spartobacteria bacterium | reverse complement strand
GCGTGGGCCGAATCGAGCAGGTCCCAATGCAGCCCATCGTGGCGTCCCCAAAAACCTATGCTTACAGGAATCGGATCCGGGTGCATGTCGAGGGTAAGGTGGCGGGCTTTTACGCGCTGGCATCGCATTCCCTCATCGATGTGGAGAGCTGCCCCATCGCGCGTCCTGAGGTGAATGAATCTTTGCGCCGCTTGCGTTCTGCCGCGCTTCATGATGGCGATTATTCGTTGCGGGCTCCGGGGGGCGGTGGCCCGTTTTTTGAGCAAACCAACGAACTGGTCGCCCGGGAGATGGTGGCGTTGGCCGAACGCTTGGTGCGCCGCGGACAAACGCTTTTGGTGGACGCCTTCTGCGGCTCCGGTCTCTTTGCCAAACATCTTCTGCCGCTTTTCGAGAAAGTCGTCGGGATCGAAGAAAACGCGCATGCCATCGAGAGCGCACGCCGTCAGGCCTCGGCCAAGGAGCATTATATTTGTGGGGATGTAGCGACGAATCTGGGCGGAGTGTTGGCGGCTCATGAGTCAGCCAGCACCACGATCATACTGGATCCACCCGCCCTCGGCGTGAGCCCGCAAATCATTGAGTTGATCGTCGCCGCGCGCCCGAGCGAGGTGCTGTATGTTTCGTGCGACCCGGCCACGCTCGCGCGCGATCTGGCGGCGCTTGCTGGGGCGTATCGGCTCGATTCAGTGACGCCGCTCGATATGTTCCCTCAGACTGCGGAGATCGAAGTGGTGGCACATCTCTCTTTGCGCGATTAGGTTACGCTCGGCCCCTTTTTGACGCAGGTGCAGCGGCGCGCAGGGGTTGCGCTTTCGTTACAAATACGAGGATTGCGCTTGATTCCCGGCGGGGGGAGGGCAGGAATGCCGGGTTCATTTTACTGATGCGATCACCGGAGGTTTTTTACCTGCACATTCGAGGCGAGCAGCGGGGGCCGTATACGGTGGCGCATATTGATCACTTGCTTAACTCGGGGTTAATCGATGTTAATGTTTTATTTTGGCGCGAGGGTCTAGAACAGTGGGAGCTTGTTACGAATCTTGTCCAGCTGCGCCGGCCCCGGAACCGCTTGAAGCTGGCGGTGATTTTGCTTTGTGCGGTGGTGATGGTGGTGGGGGTGGGTTCGGTATTTGGGCCGATAACATTGGATGGGTGGCGTGAGATTTATCAGCATGAGTTTACGCAAACCGCTGCTTATTGGCGGGCGCGGGAAGCGGTTCGATTATACTGTGTATCAAAGGGTGGTTACGTGGTGTTCGATGGTGTGGATCGGGCTGAGGTGCAACTCATTGAGTCGAAGTCCGCCCTGGTGGTGTTGCACGGGCTGCTGAGCTCTTCGATCGGGGGGGCTCGCACGACGTCTTGGACTGTGCGGTTGGATTATGACCCGGTCCAGCGGGAGTGGAATCCGGTGGGAGCCGCCGAGCTGCCGCCGAAATGAGGCGGTGCGGTTTTTGGTTTTTAACGCAAGCCGCAAGCCGGAGAGGGATTGGCCGCTTCTTTCTATGGCCGCAGAGATCACACAGACCACATAGATTAAAAGCGAGGGCATTGTGTGCTCTATGCGCCATCTGCGCCATCTGCGCCATCTGCGCTTGAGGCGCGCCTGTTCGGGGACAGGCACTGCCTGCTTTCCGTCCCTTCAGTAGCTCTGCGGCTCTAGGCCTCTGCGTTACAGCCCTTGGTGTTGCGGGCACTGGCGTAGCAGCCTCTGGCGATAGGCCGGCGCAGCGTTTGGGCTGCGCCGGCGTTACTGCGGTAATTCTTGGGGATTACTTCAGGGCGGCCTGATAGTTGGCTTCTGCCTGGTCCCAGTTTACGACGCTCCACCAAGCCTTGAGGTAGTCGGCGCGGCGGTTTTGGTAATGGAGATAGTAGGCGTGCTCCCAGACATCGAGGGCGAGCACGGGTTTGCCTTCGATTCCCGCCACAGCTTTACCCATGAGCGGGGTGTCTTGATTGGCGGTGGAGCCGATTTCGAGTTTACCGGCGTTAACCACCAGCCAGGCCCAGCCACTGCCGAAACGAGTCATGCCGGCGGCTTCAAACTTGGTTTTGAAGTCTTCGAAGCTGCCAAAGCTTTCGGTGATCGCCGCTGCCAGCGTGCCTGTGGGCAAGCCGCCGCCATTGGATTTGAGGAGTTGCCAGAAGAACGAATGGTTGACGTGGCCGCCACCGTTGTTGCGAACCATGTTGCGCACGGCTTCAGGCACAGCGCTGAGGTTGGCGACGAGGGCTTCGGCAGTAAGACCGGCTTGGTCGGGAGCGGACTCGAGCGCTTTGTTAAGATTGGTCACATAAGCGGCATGATGCTTGTCGTGATGGATCTCCATCGTGCGCGCATCAATGTGGGGTTCGAGTGCAGTGAAGGGATAGGGAAGTGGTGGAAGTTCGTGGGCCATAATTACGTGTGTGTTCTAAAGAATCGCGCGGATGATGAAAATTGGTTGGGGTAATTGCAAGTGACGATCTCCAGTCAATCGCTCAGGCGCGGACCTGACTTTGACCTTGCCGCGAAGGCCTTCGCCAGCGAGTCAATGAGGCGCAATGGATACGTTGATCAAATCCCTAGGGGAACGCCGCTTTGACTCGCCTCTGCGCCACTTTGGCGCCGTGGAGGTGCCTTTTCGTAATGACTCAGATCGCGTGCTTTTTGATCATGCTGAAGGCAGCGAGCGCAATGAGGCTGAGCCCTTGAGCTTTGAAGTGGCTGGACCGAGGGAGAAGGTTTTCTTTGACGCTCCGAAGTCGACTGCGGCGATCGTTACCTGCGGGGGGCTATGTCCTGGGCTCAACGATATTATCCGGGGTATTGTGACCCAGTGTTACAATCGTTACGGCGTCACTCGCGTTTTCGGCTTCCGCTACGGCTACGAAGGCTTGATTCAGCAATACGGACACACCCCGATGTCTTTCCGACCGGAGTCGGTGGCGCAGATTCATAATTTTGGCGGCAGTATCCTGGGTACTTCGCGCGGACCGCAGGATGTGGGGGCGATGGTGGATCTGCTCGAGGAGATGAAGGTGGATATGTTTTTCGTGGTCGGCGGGGACGGCACGTTGCGGGGCGCTTCGGCGATTTCCGAGGAGATCAAGCGGCGCGGGCTCAAGGTGTCGGTGGTGGGGATTCCCAAAACCATTGATAATGACATCATGTATCTGGATAAAAGTTTCGGCTTCGAGACCGCATTCGCAGTGGCTGTGCAGGCGGTGAAGTGCGCGTATGCGGAGTCGACCGGGGCGCTCAATGGCATTGGGTTGCTGAAGCTGATGGGGCGCGACTCGGGCTTTATTGCCAGTTACGCGGCGTTGGCGGGGAGCAACGTGGATTTTGTGCTGATACCTGAAGTGCGTTTTGATCTGGATGGTCAGCGCGGCTTATTGGAGGCGCTCCGCTATCGGTTGGCCAAAAATAAGAACGCCATCATCGTCATCGCCGAAGGGGCCGGGCAGGATCTCATCCCCGCCGGACCCGACGCTTATGATGCGAGCGGAAATAAGAAGCTGGTGGATATCGGGTTGTTTCTTAAGGAACGCATCGGGGCGTTTTTCCGGGAACGCAAAATCCCGATCAACCTGCGTTATATTGACCCGAGTTACCTCATCCGGTCGGTCCCGGCGAATCCGCAGGACAACGTGTATTGCTCGCAGCTGGCCCAGCACGCGGTGCATGCGGCGATGGCGGGGAAGACGGATTTATTGGTGGGTCGCTGGCATGGGGCCTTCGTGCATCTGCCCATTGCGCTGGCGACGGCGGGCCGACGCAAGGTGGATACCAAGAGCGAGCTTTGGCATGCGGTTTTGGAAAGCACGGGTCAGCCCACACGTCTTTATTAAAATGGCGGCCGCCGACGGCTCACTCGCAGGACGCGGAGTTCCGTTGTTTTTAACCCTCCGATTATTCCCAGGCCTGATGGTGGCCGGGGTTTTAGCGCTCTTCGCTCAGCCGGCGCACGCGGCGGATTGGCGGGTGTCGGAGCCGGGCTGGACCTATGTATTTCCGCGGGATCACGGGCCGCATCCGGAGTTCAAGACCGAGTGGTGGTATTTTACCGGGAACCTGAGCGACGCCGGGGGCCGACGGTTTGGGTATCAGCTAACTTTGTTTCGTCAGGGGCTGCGGCCGCCGGCGGAGCGCCTGAGTGAGGGGTCGCGGTTTGTGATTGGGGATGTG
>JAYTYG010000050.1:0-3061 GCA_043742585.1 Spartobacteria bacterium | reverse complement strand
CCCTGGGCTGTAGGGCGTAACGCCTTTGGCGTAAATACTTTGCCAGCATCGGCTTGCGCGAATATCTGCACTTTCCAATGATCGTTTTAGATGCGTAAGCCCTGGCTTTACGCTTTGACTAGCCGCGCCTCCTGTCTGTTATTAAATTCTGCTAATTATCTGTATTTTTAATCGTCTTAATCTATTCCCTTCAGCGGCTCTTTCCCAGAGCTGATCTCCCCCTCCTATCTTATGAATAAATGGCTGTTCTCTCTAGTAACCACTTTCGCTCTATCTAACTTCGCTGCGGCGGAGTTGACGTATGAGTTAGTCCCGGACTTTATCAAGCCGCCTGCGGGCAAGGAAACCATCGGCAACGGGCACGGCGAGATCACTGTGGATTCAACCGGGAAAATCTATGTCAGCGTGGATAATCAGGCTGATGGCGGGATCCAAGTATATAGCCAGGACGGCAAATTTATAGAGTCCCTCAAAGGCGCTCCTGGCTCCATGCACGGGTTTGTTATCCATAAGGACGCGGGCGGCGAGTTCATCTATGGCGCTGTGCTCGGTCAGCAGAGGGTGGTTAAGCTCAAGCTCGATGGCACTCAGGTCCTGGAGATTCCTAAAAGCGCTTTCCCAGCGGACAAAGCCGGCGCGCTGAAGCTCACGTCGGTGGCCGTGGGGCCTAACGGAGATATCTATGTCGTCGACGGTTACGGCGCTGACTGGATCTTTCTCTTTGATAAAGCGGGCACCTTCAAAAAGGTGTTTGGCGGCCGGGTCGATCCCTATAAACTTTCTAACTGTCACAAAATCTTTATTGATCCCCGGTTCTCACCGGTCAGGCTCCTGCTCTGTGATCGTGGCAATAACCGGATCCTGCATCTCTCGCTCAATGGCGATATCCTCGGCACCATTGTGGATAAAGGTTTGCGGCGACCCAGCTCGGCTTCGTTCAACGGCGATCTGGTGTGCATCGCGGAAATCGAAGGCCGTATATCTGTGTGGGATAAGGAAGGGAAGATGGTTGCTGCGTTGGGCGTCAACGACACCAACGGTCAGACTAATACGCCCGACGTTAAGCCTGCGGATTGGCGCACAGGGATCGTGACTTCGCCGCACGGCATCACTTTCGATGCCAGGGGGAATATCATGGAAACCGAGTGGAATAATTTCGGCCGGATTCTGCGCTGGAACCGCAAGTAATACGGGGAGTGATTTTGCAGATCATTTAGCCGCAAAGATCGCAAAGATCGCAGAGAGTAGAAATCTTGGGATTCTTTGTGCGCTCTGTGTTCCCTGTGGCCTTCACATCCAGGTTCAGGTCTGTCTTGTTAGTTCTATGCGCAGGGGGAGCACTTTTGCTCCCCCTGCGCGCGTACGGCCATGGCGGTCAGTTCTTCCTAGCTAAACTCTCCGAGCCCAATGCCGAGGTGTTGCGTCTGGAGGTGACGGCTGATTATGGCGCCAACCCGATGCTCAATGGCGAGGATGACGCCGCGCTGGCGCTCACCCATATCCTCCAGATGCGGACCGGGGGCGTCCTCTCCGAGCTTGCGCAAGTGGCTGTGCCGCGTTTTGAAAAGCGCGCGAAGTCTGACCCCAGCTCGCCGCTGGTTGCTGGTCCGGACGAGGGCGCAGCGCACCAGTTATTAACTGTCATTTGGGAGTGGCCGCGGACGTCAGATGCGATCGTATTCGAGATCCCAAAAGGCAATCCGCAGAACGTGATTTTCTGGCGGATAGATCCCAAAACGCAACAGCCACAGCCCCCTTGGTCCTCGTTGATTGCCGGCGACAGCACGCCAGTCATTGCGTTAGCTGTCCGCAGGGTTTACCGCCCAATGCTGTGTCTGGTCGCCGGCATCGCAGGTTTGCTGATTGTTCTAAGTCCCATTGTGTGGGCCCGAATAACGCAGAGTCGCATAGAATAAAGACAGGTGGGACTGCGATGCGTGGATAAATTTCCCAACGCAATTCACCGACTGGCGGCAGTAAATCGGCAGGTTTGCTATCCGGTCTTTCTAAACCTCTGCGCCTCCGCGGCTCTGCGTTAAAGTTTCGGCGGCGACTTAAAAGCGGCTCTGCGTTACGGCAACGCTTCGACTTTGCTGAGCGTGGTCACGATGAGCTGTTTGATCGGCAGCTTCATGGTTTCACCGGGTTTGGTCGGGTTATTCATGAGCATCGTCATGTCCTGATTGAGTTCGGCGCCGCGCGCGGCTCCCAATGCGTTGTCAAACCAGACAGTCCCTGTCATCGACGCTTTCTCGATCTTCATCCCAAGCTTCGCCATGGGTGAATCTGCGGCGGCGGCTGCGCTGTCCATGTTGAGCGTCCCGGTATAGGCGATTTCCATGCATGGCACGCCGTTTCGCTCACTCATTTTTTGGTATGTATAGGTGCCTTTGACGATGACTTTACCTAACTGTGGAAGTGGCATTTCGATGCTGAACGGCCAACTGTCTCCGGGTTTCACGGGTTTGCCTGGCAGCGCAAATAGACCGCCCTGGCGGATCGCTTGTGAGATGGCATCTTTGTTTAGAAATCCTGCCGCCATGGGGTTGTTGGCGCCGGCGGTCTTGGCGAGTTCGTCGAAGTTTTCAAAGTCGATGACTTTATCGGTGTCGTCCGCGACGAGTCGGAACTCCTTGTTGACGATGGCTGTAAGGGGGTTGCCCATGGGGCTGGGCGCGGCGTCGGGTTGGGCGGAGTCGAAGCTCATTTTCTGGCCGCCCATGTCTGTCTCCATGGCCATGTGAGTATATTTCACCGCGATGCGCTTGTGTTTTGGATCTTCGTGTTTGGTGACCGAGAGTGTCATGTCGGTGTTCATGTCCATCTTCTGATCCATCTTCATCTCCCCAAGCGTGATGCTGGTGGTTTGAGTCATTTTCATGTTCTGGGTGTAGCGTTTGCCCACTCGCCATTGCTGGTTAATGGTGACCGCGCTTTGCGCGTAGGTCATCGTGGTGCTTAATACTACCGCCGAGAGGATCGTGAGGGGTCGGATATATAGGTTCATAGGTTCTTTGAATCGGCCCGCATCGCTATCCGGATCGGTGCACGCTGTCGAATC
>JAYTYG010000049.1:0-2718 GCA_043742585.1 Spartobacteria bacterium | reverse complement strand
CAGCCGCAAAGAACGCAGAGATTACAAAATATCTCCGGAATTCTAGCCTTTGTGTTCTTTGCGTTCTTTGTGGCTAATGGTCGAGTCTTTGCGATTTTTGTGGCCAACTGGGCGATTCCGCCCTTGGCGCTTTGCCCGGCGGCTCTTACTTATTCCCGCTCTCATGAAACCCGCCGCCGCTACATCCAAGATTCAAGGTATTTGCTATTTGGCCGGAGCCGGCCCGGGAGACATCGGTTTGGTGACTCTCAAGGTGAAGGAGGTGGTGGGGACGGCGGAGGTGGTGGTCTTTGATTATCTTTGCAATCCGGAGATCCTCAACTGGGCGCCCCCGGGAGCGGAGATCATTTATGCTGGGAAAAAAGCGGGCCAGCACACGCTGAAACAGGAGGAAATTAACGCCTTGCTGGTGGAGAAAACCAAGGCTGGTAAACGCGTGGTCCGGCTCAAGGGCGGCGATCCGTTTTTGTTCGGACGCGGCGGAGAGGAAGCGGAGGCATTGGCCGACGCGGGCCTGGTTTTTGAGATCATTCCCGGGGTGACTTCGGCGCTTGCGGCGCCGGCGTATGCGGGGATTCCTGTCACACATCGGGATCATACTTCGCAGGTCACTATTTTTACCGGTCACGAAGATCCGAACAAGGAGGAGAGTTCTTTGGATTACCAGCGACTGGCCAGTCAGCCTGGGACCAAGGTGATGCTGATGGGTGTGGAGCGGATCGCGAAAATCACCACAGAGCTTCTGGCCCATGGCGCTGCGCCGCAGATGCCGGTGGCGCTGGTGCGCTGGGGCACGACGGGTAAGCAGCGGACTTTGCGCGGCACGCTTTCGGACATCGCGAAAAAGGTGGCTGACAGCGGATTCGCGGCGCCGGCGGTGGCGGTGTTTGGGGATGTGGTGACGTTGCGGGACAAGCTCAATTGGTTTGAAACCAAGCCGCTTTTTGGCAAGCGCATCGTGGTCACCCGCACGCGTAAGCAAGCCGGGGGATTGAGCATGGCGCTGCGGAAGTTGGGGGCGGACGTTTTTGAGTTGCCCACCATTCGCATTGAGCCGCCTACGAATCTCATGGAGTTCGGCGAGTTGGTGCAGGATGCGCACAGCTACGATTGGCTGGTGTTTACGAGTCCCAACGGCGTGGACGCGTTTTTCGAGATGTTCTTTAAGCTCTACAGCGACTTGCGCGAGATCGGCGGGATGCGCCTCGCCGCCATCGGGCCTGCGACTGCGGCGCGGCTCCAGGCGCTCCATCTTAAAGTGGATTTGCAGCCCAAGGAATACGTGGCCGAAGGGGTGCTCAAAGCTTTTGAAAAAGAGGGTTCGGTGGAAAATTTGCGGATGTTGCTGGTTCACGCCGAGGCCGCGCGCGATACGCTGCCGCTCGAACTCAGCAAGCGCGGGGCTATTGTGGATCAAGCCGTGGCTTATCGCACGGTGCCGGAGACTGAGGATGTGAGCGGCGCTGCGGAACGTTTTCGCAAGGAGGGCGCCGACCTCATCACTTTCACGAGCTCTTCGACGGTGGAGAATTTTCTGGATTTAAAAATGCCGTGGCCTGCGGGGATGCAGACGGCATCGATTGGCGCGATCACCTCCAAGACCATGGGCGAGCGCGGGCTCAAGGTGGACGTGGAAGCCAAGAATTCGGATATCCCGGGGTTGGTCGCGGCGATTCGGAAGCTGTATCACGTGTGATGATTTGGGCTGGATTAGGCCGATTAGGCCGATTAGGCCGATGGGCCTTGGCGCTGGCTGGAAATGTGGGCCTGCGTCGAGATTAGGCTCAACAGATGGCCCGCATTTGGCTAGCAACGCGTCATGCCTGACTCTGATAACGGCCTTGATGCGGATTTCAACTCCCAGTTGCGCGAATTATTCGAGCAGGCTGAACATGTGATCGAAACGAAGTCGGCGGCTTCGCGTTTCAGCGAACATCATTTGCCGCGCTCGGTGGAGGAGCTGGATCCGGATCACGCGCCGATGGGCGCTCCTGAGCCTGCGGCGGTGCTGGATCAGGCGTCGATTGCGCATCTTTTGCTGCCTGTGATGCAAGGGCTGGGGGCTCTGAGCCGGACTCAGGCCGCGCAGGGAGTCGTGCTGGCCCGGTTGGATCAGGCGGCGCCTTCTACTGGGGGGCTGGAGGCGAGCGGGCTGCCGCAGGTGGTGGTGGAATTGAGAGGGCTGCTGGAGCAGAAGACCGGGGTGAATCAGCGTATGTTTAACGCGCTTTATGAGGAGTTGCAGGGCTACAAAGATGGGTTCCTCTTGGAGTCGGTGCATCGGCCTTTGATACGAGATCTGGTGTCGCTTTATGACGATATGCTGGCGATTCACCGCCAGATGCAGGGGGTCCTGGGGCATTCGATCGAAGCCGGTGAGCCGGTGTCGGGCGCTTTAGTGGACCGGCTCAAGCATATCGATCAACATGTGGAGCATAACGTGGAGTTCATACTGGAAGTGCTCGCTCGAATGGAAGTGACCCCGATGGAGCCGGGCCAGGGCAAGCTCGATAAGCGCACTCAGCGCGCGATGGCTCTGGAGCCCGCGTTGACGCCAGAGGAGGACTCGCTGGTGGTGCAAAGCCTGAAGCGGGGGTTTCTTTGGAAGGAACGCGTGTTGCGCCCCGAAGAGGTGATCGCCAAAAAGTGGAAGCCTGGGCTGGCTACGGCGTCTGGTGTGGAGTCGGGCCCGGAGCGTGTTGAGAATGTAGAGTTGCC
>JAYTYG010000048.1:0-3412 GCA_043742585.1 Spartobacteria bacterium | reverse complement strand
TGTTGCTTATTTGCTTAATTGAATCTGCGCTTCAAATTGATGCGGGGTTTTGTATCCGATAGCTGAGTGTTTTCGGTGAGTGTTGTAGTAACCTTCAATATATTCGAAGATTTCGATACGGGCATCGGTTGCATCCTCGAAGCATCCGTCTTGAAGCATTTCGAGTTTGAGGGTGCCTATGAAGGATTCGCTCCAAGCGTTGTCGGAAGGGTTTGCACGGGCTGACATGCTTTGGCTTACCCCCGCCGCAGTGAGTAATTTCCGGAATAAAGCGCTGCCATACTGGCTGCCTCGATCGCTGTGGAAAATGGTGCGGTTTGGCTGTCTAGATTTGAGCGCCTGATCCATCGCTTCGACGACGAGTTCGGCGCGCAGATTATCGGCCAGGCTCCAGCCCACGATTCTGCGCGAGCAAAGATCAATGACGACGGCCAGATAGAGCCATCCCTTACTGGTTGGGATGAAGGTGATATCCCCAGCCCATACGCTATTGATGGTTTCCGGCATGGGATTTCCGGAGAGCAAATTAGGCGATGGTTTATCTGCTCTGCCGTCGCTAGACTCGGGGCCGACCTGGTTTACAGAAAACCCTGAGACGGTTAGTAATCTGGTTGCGGGGAAGGTTGGGATGGAGAGCAGTCGCAAAGTGGCCGTATTTTACCGGCGGGGGTGGGACAAATACGGTCCCATCAAAATTTCCGTCAAGTTTCTCCATTCGCCTCAACCCGCAGTCCGATCTGCCGAGGACTTTCGGGTTCTTCGCTGTCTGGAGTGGGTAGACGGGGAAAGACCGATCAGGGTCAGGAGTCGCGCCAAGATAAACCTAGGGCGCAAACTGGCAGAGAAAGAAACGCGTGCCGCGGTCGCGCAGTTCGTGGCGCAGCACGCCGAGGGTGCCGAAGGCGCGGGATTCTGGAAGTCGATGAGCTGCGCGTGGTCTGTTTCCTTTTCGCCCTCGACGTTGGTGAACTCGACCTTCACGCCATCCATTAGCAGTCGGTGAAAAGCGTAGTTATTCCTGGGCAGACTTTCCTCGGTCGGAGTTGTGACCACATGCACCACTTCCTCTACCGCAGCGGCTGGGAGTTTGGGATTCAGCTGCTGGATGGCTGAGGCAAGCCGCAATTTCAGGATCACCGCCCGAAAAATCAGCACGCTCAGGGGAGATGCCCTCTGGTGCAAGCGCGGCGCCGTTTGCGTAGCTCCAGCCGGTGTCCTGAAACCACTGGATGGCGAGTTGTTCGAGTTGGCCTTCGGTGATCATCAAGCCTTGGGGTTTTCGGCTTTCTCGGGCTGGGCCGATTCTTCAATTCCTTTGCGGCTTTTTCAAAATCCGCGTCCACCGGGCGCGGCGAGGCGTCCAGCAGCATCCGGTAACGCACATACTCCAGCTCGGCCTTGGTCTTTGCCTGCTCGGCAGAAATCTTTCCCGAGTGATCCAGCAGTTCGTGTTCGGAGAGTTTCAAAAACTCATCCAGTTTTACCAGCCAGTCATGCATCGTCATCACCTTGCGCTGGAGCGCCCGCAGCTCCGCAAATTCGATATAGGCGTTCACGATCCGGTTCAGCGTGCCGAGTTCCTCTCCGTCGAGATAGTTCTTGGCGATCGACACATCCTCTTTGCGGATAATCCCGCCGGGCCGCGTCGTCTTCAGCCCCATAAACGGCTGCCCCGCATCCAGCCGCGCATGGATCACTTCCGCCGCCGTCTGACCGTGCGCCGCCCAGTGCATCTTGTTTTGCACGGTGGCAAAGAACCGCGGCGACACCTCCGCCGCCGGGGTGTAATCCACGCTGGTCGCGTAGATATCGAGCACCTTTTGGTGGAATCGCCGCTCCGAAGACCGCACATCGCGGATGCGCTCCAGTTGCTCCTCGAAATAATCCTTCTGCCCCTTGCCCGGCGGATTCTTGAGCCGCTCGTCGTCCATCGTGAAGCCCTTCACCAAATACTCGTTCAAGCGCCCGATCGCCCATTGACGAAACTGCGTGCCGCGATGACTGCGGACCCGGAAACCGACCGCCAGAATCGCGTCGAGATTGTAGTGCTCGATTTCCCGCGCCACCTTCCGTCGACCCTCCAATCGAACTATTCGGAAATTCCGAATAGTTGCCGTCGCCGCCAGTTCTCCCTCGGCAAAGATGCCTTTCAAGTGCTAGTTCACCGTCGGCACCGAGACTTGGAAAAGCTCCGCGATGAGCGCCTGCGTGAGCCAAAGTGTTTCGTTCTCAAACCGGCATTGCACGCGCGTCCGGCCATCCTCGGTCTGGTAAAGGATGATCTCGGATTGGGGCAACGGGTCGGCGCTCATGTTTTTATCGCCACCTTCTCACGCCATTTGTCTCAAACGATCAACCCTCGCTGCCGGGCAAGGCTGTCGTTCAGGACTACGACGCTTTGGCTTCCGAGAGCCCATGTCTGACACGTCAACCGGAGGGCTTTCGTTAGCGCTTCTTGCAAAGGAGGCAACCACTGTTTTTGATGGCCGCTAATTACCAGAATGAGTCGAAAAGAGACACTCCCAAGCTGTAGGGTCTGAAAACCTGCGGGCAATTCGGCGGCGGCAGATGGATGTCGGCCAAGGCAAGCGCTGACCCCGAGCACCAGAGCATTCGTAAGTTTATCCCGGACTTCTTCGATGAATGCGGCGAATGATTTGGCCGCGTCCGGCAACGGAGAGGCGGGGTTTGGCGAACTGGACTTTGCCTCCACTATCCACACTTGCGGCACCTAGCCGCCCGGTGCATCGCGGATCACCAAAAACTCCGCGATTTGCACGTCCGGTTGCGCGGCGGCATGGGTTGCACTGTCTTCGACGCGGAAGCATTGCTCGCGCGCGAACGGCCCAAACGTCATCCCCGATTCTTCGATCGTGATCGTCATTTGGCTCCCAACGACAACTCGACTTCTTCTTCATAGAGCTTGATCGACTCGTTGATGATCGCGTTATCTGGCATTCCGTTCTTAAGATCGGCGGACCGCCATTCATCCCCGTCCGCGGACAAAACCGGAATTGAAATCCCTTTGTCCTGCGCAATCAGGAAAAGCTTCTTCAGCACGAAGTAGGAATGACTAGCCATGAAGAACTGAATTCCGCGCTCGGCAAGCGTGGCGACAATGTCGAGAAGAGCTGTTAGCGCCTTGGGGTGCAATGCCGACTCTGGTTCGTCCATGAAAACGATCGACTGCGGATCGAGATAACGATTGCTTAAAAGAGTGTCGAGAATGGCGATCTTTTTGATTCCCTCCGCCGTCACCCCCATCGGGAAAGAGGAGTTGCCCTTGCGAAAGAACCATTTTCCCGAGCCTTCCTCGAAGCTGCCCCGCCCACAAAACATGGTTTCGAGGCTATTCCTCGATTTCGCAAACGCTTCGAAGTTTCTGCCCTGCTGCGGGAATATCCGCAGGGCT
>JAYTYG010000047.1:0-7237 GCA_043742585.1 Spartobacteria bacterium | reverse complement strand
CCGCCCGTGAAATCCGAGCTGCCGGCATGAGGGTTTTGTAGTGCCTTTTGGGAGCCCCCCTTGATTTCATCAGGCTTCCAGCCTCACCGTAAGAAACTTGGGTTAATAAAGTGGAAGTAGTAACTGTTGCCGTGGCGGATATCGCCCTCCATGCCATGCACCGCCAAGTTCATCCGGGCGAGCCGGACGTTGCCATCCACCCGCGCCTGGCCGTGGATGCTGGGCTCGGTGCTGGGATTGAGCTTATGCGCCTGCACGAAGCGGGCGCTCTGCACGAACATGGCGCCGGAACCACAGGTCCGATCAAGAATCCGGCCATGAAACGGTTCGATGATCTCGACGATGAGTTTGACTTGTGATGTGGGCGTGAAAAACTCGGTGCCCTTCTGGCCCTCGCTCATGGCGAAGGTGCCGAGGAGATATTCGTAAATCTTGCCAAAAGCGTCGCCTTCCAGATCGGCGGGGATGGTGGACAGCGTCTTGAGCAGGTTACTGAGCAGCAGCGAATCAAAGATCTGGTAACCCTTGGGCAGCACGCCGACCATGTGGGGATTGTCGCGTGCGATCGCCTTCATCGCCTCGTTCACCGGCTTGCCGATGTCCGCGCCCTCGGGGAGCTGGAGCAGCTCGGCAAGCCGTGCCCCCGCCGACAGATAGAGCACGTTCTGCTCAATGTAAGACGCCGGATCATCCACCTTCGACCCGAGCCGAGATGACGCGCTGCCCGCCAGCCGCATAAAGAGTGAATGGGGTCGGGCGCCATTGGAGCTGCGCTTGGAGAGAATCGGAGGCGCACCGAGCCGGTTGTAAAATGCTCATATTCGGTGTTTGCATTTTAAAGCGAGCCGCTATGTTTCCGCCCCTTCAATATTTTTTAAACATGAACGTCGTCGTCGAACCACTGCCCAATTGCCTCGCAACACTTCGCGTCGAGGTCGAGCCCGCTAAAGTTAACCAGGCCATTGACCAGCTCATTAAAGAGTTTGGCCAGAGCGCAAAAATCCCAGGTTATCGGCCCGGCAAGGCGCCCCGGGCGATCGTGGAGCGGAAATACAAGCGGGAGATTCGCGAAGAGCTAGAAGGCAAATTGTTGCGCGAGAGCACACGGCAGGCCATTACGGAGAAGAACCTGCGCGTGCTGCAAATCAGCAATGTCGAGGACGTCGTAATCGGCGAGGATCAGACGATGTCGTTTACGGCGACTGTGGTGACGCAGCCCAGCTTTGAATTGCCTGAATACAAGGAGCTTTCCATCGAGCTCGAGTCCGTGGCGGTCACCGACCAAGAGATTGAGGATACGTTCGAAAACCTGCGCGAACAGGCAGCGGATTTCATTGATATGCCGGATCGCAGCGCCCAGATGGAGGATTACGTGGTGGTGGCCTACGAGGGCACAATCGACGGTAAACCTGTGCATGAGGCGTTCCCAAAAGCGGGCCAGCCGCTTTCCGGAAATGACGAATTTTGGATCAAGATGACCGACGAAGCTTTCTTCCCGGGTTACTGCGCCCAGTTGGTCGGCGCCACGGTGGGCGAGGTGCGGGAATTCGACGTCGAGGTGCCTGCGGATTTTCCAGTCGAAGGCATGCCCGGCGTCAAGATTCACTATAAGGTGACGCTCAAAGGGGTGAAGGAAAGGGTGTTGCCGGCCTTGGACGACGCATTTGCGGCTTCGGTGGTGAAGGATAAGACGCTCGAAGAGCTGCGGGCGATGGCTCGCGAGCAGTTGGGTCGTAACAAAGTAAATGCCGTCGAGGGCAGCAAGCGTACTCAGATCATGAAGCTTCTGCTTGCCGGTGTGGAATGTGAATTGCCAGCGAACATGCTCCGCAATGAGACCCAGCGCATTCTCAACGAGGTGATCCGCGAAAACCAAGCCCGGGGAGTCGACGAGTCGTTGATCAAAGAGAACCAGAAGGAACTCATCGGGATGGCGTCCCAGAACGCGCGGGAGAAGCTCAAGGGCACATTTATCCTTTTGCGGATCGCCGAGGTTGAGAAGATCGAGGTGACTAGGGAAGAGATCTTTGGCCGGATCGCCGCTTTGGCGCAGCAATATAAAATGACATTTGAAAAGATGCTCAAGGCGCTCGAGAAGAACAGCGGGATTGACCAGATCAATGAAGAGTTGCTGACGGGTAAGACCCTTGATTTCCTGTTATCGAGCGCTAAAGTAACTTCTGCTCCTGAGGGCAACTAAGGGGCGCGAAGGGGATCAGAAACCAAAGTTCGCAGGCGAAAACAGACCTATGATTATTCAGCCAGATCGTCGCATTCAGACTCCACAAAGCAGTTACTATGTCCCGGTGGTCGTCGAGCAGACCGGACGCGGTGAACGCAGCTACGATATCTATTCGCGGCTGCTCAAAGATCGCATCATTTTCCTCGGCACCGGGATCGATGATGGCGTGGCCAATTCCGTGATTGCCCAGCTGCTGTTTTTGCAGATGGACGACGGCAAAAAGGACATCAGCATTTACATCAACTCGCCCGGCGGCTCGGTCACGGCTGGGTTGGCTATTTACGACACGATGCAGTTTTTGACCTGCGACGTGAACACCTACTGCATCGGTATGGCGGCCTCCATGGGGGCGGTTTTGCTGGCAGCCGGCACGCGAGGGAAGCGGTTTGCGCTCCCCAACTCGGACATCATGATTCATCAGGTCAGCGGCGGCGCGCAGGGCACGGCCAGCGACGTGGAGCGGACGGTGGAATACATGTATAAGCTCAAGAAGCGCCTGATCAAACTGCTCGCTTATCACACCGGCAAAGACGAGGAGACGGTCAAGCTCGACTCGGATCGCGATTATTACATGAGCGCGGAAGAGGCCAAGCAATACGGGCTGGTGGATGAAGTCGTCAAAAGCCGTAAAGAGCTGAAAACGGCAGCCGAAGTCATCGAGCAGGGCACCGCTGAAGCAAAGAGCGCCGCTGAGGCAAAGGGAGCCGCTGAGGCAAAGGGAGCTTAGAATTCCTGTTGATCCGAGGCCGATTTGGCAAGAACGCCGATTAGCCCATTAAGTAGACGTAACACTTTAGATAAATAAGACATGGCCAGGGCTTCAAACCTTACGATGTGCAGTTTTTGCGGCAAGAGCCATGCGGAAGTCCGCAAGCTCATAGCTGGGCCTGGCGTCTATATTTGCGATAGTTGTATTACGGTCTGTAAGGGCATTCTGGATAAAGAGCTCAATGAGGACGCCCGCCGTCAGTCCACGACGTTGCGGGTGCCCAAGCCCCTGGAGATTCGGCGCCAGCTTGATCAGTTCGTGATTGGGCAGGATCGGGCTAAAAAGACGCTCAGTGTGGCGGTGCACAACCACTACAAGCGCATCCTGCACAATCAATCGATTGGGTCCGAGTCCACGGTGCAGATGGATCCGCTCGGGGACATCGAGATTGAGAAGAGCAATGTGCTGCTGATCGGTCCGACTGGATCCGGGAAGACGTTGTTGGCGCGGACGTTGGCGCGTGTGATCGACGTGCCGTTTTGCATCGCGGATGCGACGACACTGACCGAGGCCGGGTATGTCGGGGAAGATGTCGAGAACATCATCCTCCGGCTTTTGCAGGCATCAGATTACGACGTGAAACGGGCCGAGATCGGGATCGTTTACATTGATGAAATCGATAAGATTGGCCGCAAGACCGATAACGTGTCCATAACGCGCGACGTTAGCGGAGAAGGCGTGCAGCAGGCGCTCCTGAAAATCCTCGAAGGCACCACTTGCAATGTGCCGCCTCAGGGCGGGCGCAAGCATCCGCATCAGGAATACATTCAGGTCAGCACTGAAAAGATTCTGTTTATCTGCGGCGGCGCTTTTGTCGGCTTGGATAAAATGATCCAGAAGCGGATGGGCAAGAAGGTGCTGGGTTTTGGAGGCGCGGGTGGTGGGGAAGAGGTCAAGGAAGCCGAGCTGCCGACCAGTGAAGCTGTGCGTTTTACGGAGCCGGAGGATTTGTTGAGCTTTGGGATGATCCCGGAGTTTGTGGGGCGGTTGCCGGTGGTAACGGCGCTTGATCAACTGACTGAAGACGAGTTGGTGATGATTTTGACGGACACGAAGAACGCGATGGTGAAGCAGTTTGCGAAACTGCTTTCCATGGAGGGCGTAAAGCTTGAAGTGACCAAGGATGGCCTGCGGGCTTTGGCCGCGGAGGCCGTGCTCAAGGGGACGGGCGCCCGGGCGCTACGTTCAATGATCGAAAGGATCATGCTCGATGTCATGTATGATGTTCCCAGCCGCGATGATGTGGCTGCGGTGACGATCAACCGCGCGGTTGTGGAGGGCAAAAAAGCCCCGATCATTCGTCGGAAGCAGGATAAAGACGCAGCGTAAAACGGTTGCGGGGCCGCGCAGGGCTGGGCCTGCAACGGTTGTCGCACGTGGACGCTGTGATGGGTGTTGTGATGGGTGCCATCCGCATTGAAAAGCGGATTGGCACCCGAAATTAACCGAGCGGTGCGGGTGCATTTACAACTTCGTGCCACGTGCTAATTTTCGGTTCATGAAAAAGCGCCTCTTCCATTCCGCGTGCGCTTTGCTCGTGGTCATTCACGGGCTTCTTGGTTTTCACGTCTACACGGCCTGGTCGGCGGGTGAGGAGAAAGTGGACGCCGGTTACAAGAGCATGGCGGTCTTTGCGCGTGCCATGCAGCTTATCCGCCAAGATTATGTGGATGAGAAAAAGTCGGATTACGAGCAGCTCACTCACGCGGCCCTGAAGGGGATGTTGTCGAGCTTGGATCCGCATTCCCAGTTCATGGAGCCTTCGGATTTTAAGGGCATGCAAGACGATACCAATAGTCGTTTCGGCGGCGTCGGCATCCATGTCACCGTGCGCGATGGCAACTTGCTCGTGGTCTCGGCCATGGAAGGTTCTCCCGGGTTTCGGGCCGGGTTGCAGCCTGGGGATCAGATCCTGAAGATTGACGGCAGATCCACTGAGAAACTGGATCTCAATGATGTCATCATTTTACTCCGGGGCGATGTCGGGCAGCCCGTGGTTTTGACCATTTTGCGGCCCGCGACCCGGGAGTTGAAAGACTACGCATTAGTGAGGGAGACGATCAATGTGGCGTCGGTGAAAGACGCGCGGATATTGGGAGTTGACCTCGGGGGGCGGTACAAGGTCGGTTACGTGCGGATAACTCAGTTTAACGTGCCTACGGCCACTGAACTGGCGTCCCGGCTCGATGGGCTGGAGGGGCAGGGGATGCAGGCGCTGGTTCTCGATCTGCGCTATAATCCGGGCGGCTTGCTTGATTCTGCGGTCAACGTGGCGGGCCAGTTTTTGCCGCCGAAAACCGTGGTGGTATCGACCGAAGGCCGTTTACCGTCCCAAAGTCGGCTGTATCCTACGCCGGATAACATCAAGCAGCGGCCAGGTTACCCTATTGCTATCTTGATTAATAATGGTAGCGCCAGTGGCTCGGAGATCGTTGCCGGTGCTTTAAAGGATTTAAATCGGGCGATCCTGGTCGGGGAGACCACGTTCGGCAAAGGCTCCGTGCAGAGTGTCATTCAGCTACAGGACGGCTCGGGCATCCGGCTGACGACGGCGAAATATTATACGCCGGGCAAACAAGTCATTCATGAGCATGGAGTGGATCCCAATATTCGCGCGACTCTGACGGGCGATCAGGAACGGCTGCTTCTGCTGCAGCGGCGTGAGGAAATGCCTTCGGAGGCCGATAAAAAGGAGCTCGCGAATTTTCACGATACCCAGCTCGAAAGGGCTGTGGACGCGCTCAAGGGCGTGATGATTTACGGTGAAAAAACCAGCCCCGTGCCCAAGAAATCTTCAGCAAAGTGACGCCGCTTTTTGTTCTCTCGATTGAAACCTCGTGCGATGAGACCGCAGTGGCGGTGATGCGTGGGGAGGAGCTGCTGGCGAGCGAGGTGGCTTCGCAGATTGCGATTCATCAGGCCTACGGCGGGGTCGTCCCGGAGGTGGCTTCGCGCAATCATTTGCGCACCCTCAAACCGGTGGTAATCAGCGCCCTCAATAAGGCGCAGGTCGGGATGGATCAGATCGATGCGTTTGCGGCCACTTCCGGCCCCGGTCTGGCCACTTCGCTGATGATTGGGACCTCGGCGGCCAAGGGCCTCGCGGTGGCTCAAAACAAGCCTTTCCTCGCCATCAACCACCTTGAGGGGCATCTGCTTTCCCCATTTTTTGCTCGACCCGGCGGGGTCCGGCCTGCCGTGGCGCTGGTTGTCAGCGGCGGCCATACATTGTTGGTCGAGATTGCTGGGTTTGGTCGCTATCGGCTCCTGGGCCAGACGCAGGACGACGCAGCCGGGGAGGCTTTTGATAAAGTGGGCAAGTTGCTGGGGTTACAATATCCAGGCGGCCCCAATGTGAATCGGCTGGCCACGGGAGGGGATCCGGCGCGGGTGGATTTTCCGCGGAGCATGCTGAACTCGGGGGATTTAAATTTTAGTTTCAGCGGGTTGAAGACTGCGGTGCGGTATTTATTGCCCAAGCTGGGCGACATCAGTTTGGAAGATGTGTGCGCGTCCTTTCAGGAGGCCGTGGTGGATGTGTTGGTGGGCAAAACGCTGCAGGCGGTTCGCGCAACCAATCAGCGCGTGGTGGCGGTGAGCGGCGGCGTCAGTTGCAATACCCGGCTGCGGGAAAAGCTTCAGACCAGTTGCGATGCATTGGGCGTCGAGTTGCTGTTGGCGCCGCCGGCTCTGTGCACGGACAACGCGGCAATGATTGGTTACGTGGCGGCGCTGAAGCTTGTGGCAGGCGAGCGCTCGTCGTTGACCGAGGACATCAATCCCAACCTGCGTTTGGTGTCGACCAGCCCGAACAAGGGATAGCCTCAATGCCAGTGAGTCAGTTGGAGCGCCGGTTGTTTTAGAGGAAGGGGCGGGCGCATCTCGGATTCCTTGCTCTGAGCGCCATGGGACGAGCTGCGTGCCTATTCTTTTGGTGCCATTCCAGAGCGGGGGCCATCGAGCGGGAGGGCCTGTGCTTTTTTCTGGTTCGCTTTGATGCTGACTTTTCAGCGGCGGGGCGCTGAGCCAGTCGGAAGCGTTGTGCGGGCAGCCGCGATGTCATAGAGCTTGGCTGCGCCATGCCGTGGCGCGCGTAGAAGAGCCTTTCAGATATTGTTCCTCAGATATTTCTGTTCCTCCGTAACCCAACCCCCAAAAGCTAGAAGTCATGTTCCCATCGCCCCTCTCCCGTCGAACCCTCCTCGCAGGTGCCATCAGTTTATCGT
>JAYTYG010000046.1:0-3325 GCA_043742585.1 Spartobacteria bacterium | reverse complement strand
GGTCATAATCAGCACCCATTGCCTGTATTCACGAAAAGCCGCCGCGAACGCTTCCCTATTTGTTGCCCCAGCACTTCCAACGACGCCCTCCGACGCCCATGGGCACAGGGTTCCGCCCAACTGTCTTTCCAGGTAACGCCCCAGCGGTTCCGCCTGTGAGCGGACAATCCATATCCCCAAAGAGCCACTCATTGCGGAACCAATTTTTTAGCTTTCCGAAAGCGATGCGAGTATTCCGCCGAATAGAGTTTGGACTCGCCCACCGCTTGCTGATCAAGCACCTCGCCGACGATCATCATGGTCGAAAGCAGCCAGTCCTGCGCGTTCACCTCAGCCGCCATCACGCCGAGCGTCCCTTGATAGCAACGCTCCTGCGGCCACGTCGCCTTCTGCACCAGCGCCACCGGGGTTTCCGGCGGATACGACTCCAGCAGATCGGCTACAGTCTTGCCCAGACTCGCACCGGAAAGAAAGATGCAGAGCGTCGTGCGATGAGCTGCGAGCGCCTTAAGCGATTCCCGCTCAGGCATCGCCGAAGCCCGGCCACTGGTGCGTGTGATGATGATGGTTTGTGCGACCTCAGGCTTGGTCAACTCAGTCTTGAGCACCGCAGCAGCAGCAACAAACGACGAAACCCCGGGAACCACTTCATAACTAATGCCGCGCTGATCAAGTCGCCGCATCTGTTCGGCAGTCGCCCCGTAAATCGATGGGTCCCCGGAATGCAACCGGGCGACGTCCCAGCCCTGCGCCTCTGCGCGAATATAGTGAGCCTCCTGCTCGTCGAGACTCAGCGCCGCAGTATCGATCAACTCGGTATCCGGCTGGCAATGCACCAGCATCTCCCGGCTCACCAGCGAGCCGGCGTATAGCACCAAGGGCACACGCCCCAATAAATTCGCGCCCCGTAAAGTGATGAGGTCAGCCGCCCCGGGGCCGGCTCCAATAAAATAGACTTTCATGATTAGACTTCAGAATGACGTTTCTGCCTGGCGACCTTGCGAATGAGCATCGTGGAAAAGTAACCTAAAGTTTTGCCCGTCTCCATCTGATTACTGCCGGAATAAAGCAGTTCCTCGGGCATCCCCACCCGGCGGCCAAAAGCGCATTGGTCCTGCAACCCCAGGCTGGCAATGACTTCCAAAACCATCGGCAAGCGCTCGCCAATTTTCATCAACACCACCACATCATTAGCAGCGATCGCAGCGCTCAGTTCCGCTGACTCGTCGGGACACGGCAGGATCAATACCTGTTCCTTCCCTTCGCCCAGCGGAAAGTCATGCAACGATGCCACCGCGCAATAACTCGTGACCCCGGGAAAGGTGCGATAGACCACGCCGGGGAAACAATCTTTGAGCGCGGCCAGAGTATAGCTATATGTCGAGTAAGTCAGCGAATCACCCAAGGTAAGATAGGCCACATTTTTACCAGCCCGCAGCTCAGTCGCGATCGACTCCGCTAATTGCGCATAATGCACACTCAGGACCGTGCGATCCGGATCCATATTAAACTCCACGTCGCGAAACCGTTCCGAGGCAATGTCATTTGGGGGCAGGCAACGCCGGGCCACCGAATAGTCGGTGCTCCGGGCACGAGGCGTAAAAATCAGCTCACATTGCAACAGCGCCTCCCACGCAATCACCGGGATCAAGCCCTGTTCGCCTGGTCCGACGCCGATGCCATAAAACATTCCTGGGGTGCTCATGTCGTGATTTGTCCTAATACCGTGCCGTCCATTTGAAAGAGTCTAACAGCCACACGACGGACCCGGGCCAGCCGCTTGAGCACGATGGCGGCAATGCGCCGCTCGACTTCGCTCCAAAACTCGGCCGCGTTGGGTTCGAGTTTAAGGAGCTCGATAATGCCTTCCACCGTCGTCGAGGTCCGGAATTGCGCGAGCAACGTCTCGCCTATACCGAAGTCTTTCGCCACCTGACAGACTGCGGCAACTGCGCTGGTGCTTTGCTGCGAGTGCGTGTCCCAAGTCCCATCCAAGAGCTTCGCGATCTTCCCCGGATGCCCCGCCAACCACAGCAACGGCAACTCATGCGAATTCTCGCCGAGAGTGGTTTCGAGGGACTCCAAAGCGAACCCCACGAAATTGGACATCTGCACCACGCACTTTAATGGGATGTTCAGCGAGCTCCGGGCGAAGCGTTGTCCCAGGTTGCCCGGCGTCAGGACGATTTCAGCCGGATTATCGCCCAGTGCCACGCGAATATAGATGGCGATGGAAGCTTGGAAGGCGGCCATCGATTTCGGTTCGACGATGCCTGTCGTCCCCAGGATCGAAATCCCGCCCACGATACCCAGCCGTGGGTTAAAAGTGCGCTTGGCGATCTCGCTGCCGTTTTCACAGCCGATTTCCAGGTCAAACCCTTCATCCTGAATCCCGTCACCTTCAGCCAACACATCGCGCACAGCCTGGATCATCATTTGCCGGGGCACAGGATTGATGGCGGGCTCACCGATTGGAATCTGCAACCCGGCCTGGGTTACCAAGCCGACGCCGTCGCCGCGACAAAACCGGATCGTGCCTTGGTTGTTGCGTTTGACCCGGGCAAAAATATGAGCCTTGTGAGTTTGATCAGGATCATCGCCCGCATCTTTGATGACCTCCGCGCGGACACTGCCATCGGCCAGCGCGTCAATGGCAGTAATGGGCAGGATGAGATATTGCCCACCAACGGGTAAATGAACGAGCACCTCGGCGGGCGACTCCCTGCACAGTAAATGAAGCAACGCGGCTTTGACCGCAGCGGTGGCGCAGGACCCCGTGGTGAATCCACGGCGCAAGCCATTGAGCGCAAGTTGCTCAAGGTCGAACCGCGAACCAGGAATAGGGTCAGCTGGAAACATCTAAAGATTATAGTGAAAGACAGTCATGCAATTTACGGTGAAAGCATCAGCAGGACTTACGCATCTAAAGTTCGCTGTCATTGCAGGTCCGCATATATCCCAACGGGATTAGAAATATCCCAACGGGATTACGCCCTCCAGCCCAGGGTTGGCCCGCTGCGGGTCTACCCTGGGACTGAGCCAGAGCCCGATCGAACCGCAACGCGGTTCCGCCAAAAGTCGATCCCGGGCGCAACCCACGTTGGGGTTGGATCCTCTTCTTCGACGGTTCCCAGGGTAGCTCGTTCCTCGCAACCCTGGGCTTTAGGGCGTAACGCCTTTGGCGTAAATGACTTGCCGCCAGCTTGTTATGCAACGCACTAAGCTTTTCCATAGTCATTTTAGATGCGTAAGCCCTGTCATATATCCCAACGGGATTACGTCCTCCAGCCCAGGCTCCCGAAGATGCTAAGCCAAGGGATGCAGG
>JAYTYG010000045.1:0-7006 GCA_043742585.1 Spartobacteria bacterium | reverse complement strand
CAGCCACCCCGATAATCCACGGCACCCGAAACCCGCTACCAAACAGCGCCATCGGGGCAAGGACATTGCCCAGCAACAAAAGAAATCGGATCCAACTAGAAAAAACGCGAGGCACAGCCATCAGGGCTCACACCGATACCCACATTAGGCGGGGACAGACACTTTATTTGGGAATTATGAAGGATGAATTATGAATTATGAAGGAAGAGAAGCTTCGCTTAACCGAACCTGCGTTCTCCAAATCCTCATCATTCCTATACTCCGCGCGGTAAGACATGGCACATTTCCCTGGTTCGTTGAGCAGGCGCGACGTCCGCCACACTTTGCGCTGGCCTGGAGTTTGGCCATTTCCCCATTTGTCGCGGGGAGCCTTTGGTTCAGTCCTGTGTGCCATTTTTGAAAATTGGCCAAACTTCAGTTACGCCGGAGGCGTATCAAGATAATAGCCGGTGGTGGAGGCTTTGCGCCCCCACCGGTACGAGCGCACAAAATCGGCGGGGAGGCTTGGTGAAAGCGGCAAATCCATGCCCTGCAATTTGTGCCATCAGTCACCGCGCGGAGTATAATTTCTAATTAGCGCTCCCGCCCCGCTGTCGCCGGGCTTAACGGCAACGGCGCTCTTCATCATTCATCATTCATAATTCATCCTTCATAATTTCCGCCCCCTCCCCCCCTCTGCCCCCCATCGGTTGCGGGTTGTCGCGCCTGCCTCACTGTGTAATCTGCGCCCCGCCCATGGAAAAAATTTATGACGTCGCAATCATTGGCGGGGGCCCCGCCGGCAGCACCGCCGCCACCCTGCTGGCGCGCGCGGGACGCTCGGTGCTGGTCATTGAACGCGAGAAATTCCCACGCTTTCACATCGGCGAATCCCTCCTGCCTTACAGCATGCCCATCTTCGAGCGCCTCGGCATTCGCCCACTGCTCGACTCCACTTTCCTCGAAAAACACGGCGCAGAAATGGCCACCGGCTGCGGCGAACGCAATGTGAAGTTCTTCTTCAAAAACGGATTCCGCCTCAAACACACCCGCTCCTATCAGGTCGAACGCGCCTCGTTCGACAAAATCCTCCTCGACCATTCCCGCGCCAGCGGCGCCGAAGTCCGCGAAGAAACCATCGTCGACTCCGTCGCCTTCACCCCGGACGTCACCGCTCTCAAAATCCGCTCCGTGACCGGAGTCGCTGAGACCATCCTGGCCCGGTTTATTATCGACGCCAGCGGCCGGCAAACCGTCATCGGCTCCCAGCTCAAACTCAAAAAGAGCTATCAGGAACTCAATAAATTCTCCGTATTCGCCCATTACGACGGAGTCACGCGCGAACCCGGCGACGCCGGCACACTCACGCGGATGGTGCGCGGAGACGACCGTTGGTTTTGGATGATCCCGCTCGGCCAAACCCGGATGAGCATTGGTCTGGTCATGGACACCGCCGAATTCAAGGCCCTCAAGCAAGCCCCGGAGGAAGCTCTCGAAACAGCCATCGCCAATCAGCCCGTCATTCAACACCGGATGGAAGATGCCACCCGGATCTCTCCCGTCTATTCCACGGGCGATTATTCTTATCGCAACTCCCGCTTTACAGGCGAACGCTGGTTGATGACGGGCGACGCCGCTGGCTTCATCGACCCGGTCTTCAGCACCGGCGTTTTTCTCGCCCTGGTTTCCGGTGAAAAAGCCGCCGACGCCATTGATGAAGTGCTCAGGCGCCCGAAAAAGCGGGCCAGCCTCTTCGCGGCTTATGAAAGAAGATTAAACCGCATCATGGACCTGTATCTAAGATTTGTGACCGCCTGGTATCGGCAGGAATTTGCAGAAGTCATCGCGCAGCCCACGGCGCGCTTCGAACTTGCCACGGCGATCAACGCGGTCCTGGCGGGCAACATCGATGGCGGCTTCGCCATCTGGTGGCGCATGCAGCTCTTCTACCTGGTGGTTTACCTCCAGCGCTTTTACCCGCTCTGCCCGCGCTTAAGCCTGCGCCCGCACGTGCCCACCGACTCGCCGCCCAGCGCCACCCCGCCCTCAGCCCCCTCCGCCCCCACCTCCGCGTGCGCTTCCTAGCTCTCATTCTTGGCGTATCGATCCTCGCCGGGCTCCCCTGTTGCCAATCCTCGGGCCTGAGTTTCCCCAAGCCCGATCCCACTTGGAAAACCCACGTCGGCCAGCTCCAATACGTCCAAAACGACAAGTCCATCATTGGCGATTGCGTGGCGTGCTGGCGCGGCCCGAAAGATTTCCAACTCGAATTCAAAGTCGGCCCGGGCTATCCGCTGATGCGCCTGTGGATCTCCGAATACCGGGTCCGGGCAGAAGGGGCGCTAGCCCGAACCAACTGGGAAGGCCCTCCGGAGAAAGTGCCCGAGCGACTCCAAGGCTGGATCCAGATTGCCGAGCATTGCCGCACCGACCCCAACCACTGGCGCTTTGAGCAGCCGGCTACGGCCGAACACTTCGCCTGGGCCTCAGGCCAATGAGAGTGCGCCGCCACCAGGCGCGGCGAGCCGCTCGTCTCGACCGCAGATTTTAGCGCATGGACCTGCCCCGCACAGTCGCCCACTTCGTCATCCACCGCCGTCGCACCCTGCTCCTAGCCGCAGTCCTGCTTCTGAGCCTCTCTGCGGCGATCATCGCCCTCAAAGGCCGCCTGGCCTCTGACATCCTGGACCTGCTCCCGGCCCACTTCGACTCCGTCCAAACCTTCAAGGTTTACGACCGCGAGTTCACCCAGGCCCGGCAGCTCACGTTCGCGATCCTCGACGAAACCAAAGCCTGCGATCTCGACGGATTCACCGAGCACTTCGCCCAAGCCCTCAAGCACGAGCCCTGGGTGCTCAGAGTCATGCACCGTTCCCCCATCGAAAACCCGGAAGGCATTCAGGACCTGCATCGGATGACCGCACCGCTGCTGCTCAACCTGCCGACGGCGGAGTTCGACACCGCCCTCAGCGCCCTCGACCCAGCCGCCATCGCGGCCCGTCTTAAGAAACTCCGGGCCACCCTCGAATCAGGTTCGCCCAAGGCCGAGCTCGAACTGGAATTCGACCCGCTCGGGCTCGTCACCCCTGCATTCAAGCCGCTTGCCGGCTCGATCTCCGCCGAAAAAACGCCCCCGCTGGCGTCCGCCGACGGCACCCTGCGCCTGGTCCTGGCAGTCACCAACCAGACCGATCTTGGCGCGCACGCCTCCCAATCCATGATGCGCCAAGTCGCCGACTTCCAAACCCGGGTCACGGCCAGTTGGCGGACCACGGGCGAGCGGCCGGCCCCGCAGATCCTGGTCACGGGCCGGACCCCGTATGTTGGGGAGCTTTCCTTAAAGATGCGCAGCGACGTGGTCTCCACGCTCCTGAGCTCGACCCTGCTGGTGGCGCTCACCTTCTACCTCGGGTTCCGACAACTCCGCCCGCTCGTCGCCATCCTCCACGTGCTCCTGCTTTGCTGCGTGCTGGCGGTCGCTGGCGGCGTCCTCGTTTTTCACGAGCTCAACATGATCACCATTGGCCTCTGCTCGATCCTCATCGGATTGGGCGTCGACTTCGGGATGCTGCTCTTTGGCGTCTACCAAGTGCAACGCGAGGCCGGGCTCCACCACGAGCAAGCCATCGCCCAAGCCCTGCGCCAGCAAGGCCGCGGCATCCTCTTCGGCACCCTGACCACAGCCGCAGCATTCCTTTGCCTCGGCCTCACGCAATGCTCCGGATTTGCGCAACTGGGCGTCCTCATCGCCATCGGCATCTGCTTTGCAGGGCTGCTCATGATGACGGCCTTCTTCGCCTTCATCGGCAGCAAATACCGGCCCCAGCGCCGCGACTGGATGCAGGCCGTTTCTCAGCGTTTCGTGCGCTCCACGCTCGCCGCCCCGAAGCCCTGGCTCTGGGCCGGGACCGCAGTCCTGCTGGCGCTGACAATTTACAGCATTGCGCCGATCGGGCGGCTGCAATTTGAAGCCAACCCGAAATCGCTCGAACCCCGCAACAGCAACGCCGGGAACGCCATGCGCACCATCATGGGCAAGCTGCCGGGCCTGGGCGAGCCACTCATCGTCCTCCTCCAGGCGCCCGACGCAGAAACCTTTCACCAACACTGGAGCCAACTGCAAAGCGCTTGGAGCCAGCAGATCCAGGCCGGCAAAATCAAAAACGCCGTCACGCCCGCCGCCTTCACCCTCTCACCCCTGCGCGCCCAAGCCAACGCCGCCCGACTCACAGTCCCGCAACTCGATGCCGCATGCGCGGCATTCAATCGCGCCATTCTCAGCGAAGGACTCAACCGCCAGTCCTTCGACTCCACATTCGCCATGCTCGATGCCTTGCGCGCCTTGGCCGGCGGCAAATCCACCCGGCTCGACTGGCCCCAAATCCTGCCCCCCAACTCCAGTTGGTGGTTCGTCCTCGACCGCTTTTTCGCCAAGAGCCCGAACATGGGACTGGCGTATGTGTTTCCGATAAAAACGATCGCATCATTCCCCGAAAAAGAAGCGCTGCGCGACGCGCTCAGCCTCCCCGGGATGGACCTCCACATCTCAGGCTGGACCTATACCCTCGCCGATCTGTTGCCCTGGGCCAAAACCAAACTCACCGAGCTCACCCTCATCATGGTCGGCCTCAACGCCCTGATCCTCGTCTTCCTCTATCGCCGCGCCTTCCCCCTGCTGCTCCTCATGCTGAGCCTCGCCCTTTCGGTCGGCGCCATGATGGCCACGCTCAAAGCCTTCGGCGTTTGCCTCAACCTCTTTAACGCCCTCGCCTTCCCACTCGTGCTCGGCGTCGGCGTCGATTACGGCATCTACATCGTCCTCGCCATGCGTAACCCCGACACCGTGCAAAGCTCCCTCTCCGCCGTCGTCAAACCCGTCCTCCTCAGCGGCCTCACCACCGTGTCCGGATTCGCCTCACTCGCCACGGCGCAAAACCCGGCCCTGCGCGGACTGGGGATCGTGTGCGCCACCGGCGTAGGCTGGTGCTTGTTCGCCACCTTCTTTTTTATCCTGCCCGCCTACGCACTCAGGCGCACCCGCTAATGGCCAAGATGTTCTACAGCTTGGGCGCATTCAAAGCCGCCCTCCAAGTCGCCCGACTGCTCCCGCGCAATATCGCCCACGCCATCGCCCCGATCCTCGGTCGCATCGGCTACTGGCACAATGCCTCAGGACGTGCCGCGTTACGCGCCAACCTGAAACGCGTCACACAACGCTCCGGACGCGACTTTGATGCACTCTGCGCCAATAACGTCACTTATTTCAGCCAGATGATGGCCGATTATTTCCTCTGCGCCGATGACCATCAGCGCGCTCTCAATCTCCTCGACCAATGGCGCGGCCTCGAAAACCTCGAAGCCGCACTCGCCCGCGGCAAAGGCGTCATCCTCGTCACCGCGCATCTCGGCAATTGGGAAATGGGCGGCACACTCCTGGCCCTGCGCGGATTTCCCATGAGCATCATTACGCTCGAAGAACCCAGCGGCGAACTCACCGAATGGCGCCTGGCACAGCGCCGACGCCTCGGCATTAAAACCATCACCGTCGGGCCAGGCCACAACTTCGCCTTCGTGGAAATGATCCAGGCCCTGCGCCGAAACGAGATACTCGCCATGCTGGTCGATCGCCCATTCGAAGGCTCCGGCACACCGGTGCAACTGTTTGGCGCCACCACCGAGTTCTCCAGCGGCCCGGCGCTTCTGTGGCAGCATACAGACGCGGCGATCCTCCCGGCATTTGTACTACGAAACGGGCAAGCTGGTTACACCTCATTCGCCGATCCCGCCCTCCCCTTTCAATCCGCTGCGGACCCGCGCACGGCGCTCCTGGCCAACACCCAGCGCCTCGCGCTCCACTTCGAAGCCATCATCAAAAAGCATCCCGAACAATGGTTTAATTATGTCCCAATCTGGAATCCGTAGACTCTTCACCCTCCTAACCCTCCTGCTGCTCCACTCCGGCGCCCCGCTCTTTGCCCAAGCCGAACTCTCCGCGCCAGACTCCGAAGCACTCATCAAAAAACTCCAGGCGCACCGGGCCAAAACCCCCGCCATGAGCGCCGAATTCATCGAGGAAAAAACCTCGCATCTCCTCAACAAACTCATTCAAAGCGAAGGCACCCTCGCCTTTCAGGCCCCCAATAAATTCCGTCGCGAAATCCAGGGCACGAATCCCAGCACCACCGTATGCGACGGCACCCAGCTCTGGATCTACTATCCGAGCTTCAAAGAAGTCGAACTCTTCGGCTTGGGCCAACAAGCCCAGTTCGACGACGCCATCGCCGCGCTCACCGCCGGCCTCAACTTTGAAAACATCGCCCATTTCTACTCCTGCCGCATCTTCCGGGACGGCGCCGGCTACCGCTTCGTGCTGACGCCCCGCACAGCGGGCGTTAAACGCATGATCATAGAAGCCACAGTCTGGCTCGACTCCAATTTCCAAATCCAAAAATCCGAAGCCCTCTTGCCAAAAGGCGACCGCGTCCGCACCCGCTACGAAAACCAGCGCAGCGCGCCGATCCCCGCCGCCCGCTTTGAGTTTACCCCGCCCCCGGACGTCCACGTGTCCCACCCCTTGGGCCAATGAGCACTGGCGGCGATGTCGGATCCCGGCGAACCGGTCGAAAAATTGATTTACATTACGCGCAAGCAATCTATTTTTCGCCTCCCGCATTGCGTCATAGTGTAACGGTAGCACAAGTGACTCTGACTCCCTTTGTCTAGGTTCGAATCCTAGTGACGCAACGTTTTTCGCCCTCGCGAAAAACCCCAGCCGCCAGACGGGCGCATCTCCGATTCTTTACAAGCTCAGCTCCAAAGGCGCCCGAAGGATGAAGGGATGAGTGATGAACATTCGGAGAAAGCAGGAGCCGTTAAGCCCCGAGGCTTCTCTTAGCGCACGATGCCTCACAGCGTCTTCTCCTCCATCTGCATTCATAATTCCTAACATCTCCCACCAAGACATAGAAACGGAGATGCGCCCCGCAGCCCCCGCAGCCCCCGCAGCCCGCCAGCCCCCACGGCGCCC
>JAYTYG010000044.1:0-6912 GCA_043742585.1 Spartobacteria bacterium | reverse complement strand
AATCCAACCCCAACGTGGGTTGCGCCCAAGATCGTCCTTTGGCGGAACCGCGTTGCGGTTCGATCCGCTCTGGTTTAGTTCCCAGGGTAGGCCCGCAGCAGGCCAACCTTGGGCTGAAGGACGTAATCCCGTTGGGATATATGAGGACCTGCAATTACAGCGAAGTTAGATACGTAAGCCCTGGGAGCATAAAGTGCCTGTCCCTTTTATCTCCGCGCCTCCGCGTCTCTGCGTTAAGAAAATAAAGCGTCTGCCCCATTTTTCGGCAGCCAGTTAAATTATGAATCCCGATTCCGCACTTTTAAATATATTCCAGTGGCTGCTGTTTCTGATCCTAATTGCCCTTGTCATCCTCAAGGTTCGCAAATCCAAGGCCGCCACGTCTAGTCAAGCGCATTATAGCCGACCTTCAGTTATAGCGCTTCAGCTTATTGGGGTATTATTCTATATCGTGGGTCAGACTCAGTATGCGCATGTTCAGAATTACGGCAGCATTGTGCCAAATATCGCATTCGCGCTGCTTGTCTTGGTAAACGTGGTCAACGATTACGCGCGTCTATACCGAAAAATCAACGCCCCCCAATAAGATGGAGGTGAAAGTGTCTGTCCCTTTTATCCCGCGCTTCTGCGTCTTGCGTGGGGCGGAAGTGTGCGGGTTGAAAGACGGGAAACGGGTCGAGTATTTTGTCTATACGATGGATAATTACCGCGAAGCTTTCGAGCGATACGGCTGCTCTCTCACCGGAGTGAAGACGCGCATCCTTCCGGCGTTCGCGACCAAACTACTCGTGACCGGTGAGATCCAGGAGCGCGGGGTGATGGTGGATAACTTTTCCAAGGACGGACTGCGCATTTTTATTGAAACGCGCGAGGTTGAGGAGCGCTGAAGCCGCCTTATTACAGACCTCAACTATGGAACTTTCTCACCGCCTCCTGATAGCCAACCAATGGCGCACTGCCGACGCGGTGCTCCCGGTCATCAATCCCTTTACGGGCCAGCCTTGCGGGCTCGTGCCCCTGGGCGATGAGGCGCTCCTGGACGAGGCCATCGGCACCGCTCACGCCGCTTTTCCCGCAGTCCGCGTCATCCCTGCGCACGCCCGCGCCACGCTGTTGCGGGCGATCGCCGAGGGCATCCGCAGGCGCCAGAGCGAGTTTGTGGAGGCCCTGGTCAGCGAAGTCGGTAAACCCCTGGTCTTCGCCGAAGCCGAGGTGACCCGCGCGGCGATGACTTTCCAGTGCGCCAGCGAAGAGGCGGGCCGCCCCCAGGGCGAATTGCTGGCGCTGGACGCGTTGCCGACCGGGGAGGGGCACTTTGGGCTGGCGCGGCGGTTCCCGCTGGGGGTGATCGCGGCGATAACGCCATTTAACTTCCCGCTAAATTTAGTGGCACATAAAATTGCGCCATGCATTGCAAGCGGCAACACCATGGTGGTTAAGCCCGCGCTTAAAACGCCCCTCAGCGCGTTGCTCCTCGCCGAGGTCCTCCTGGAGTCGGGGCTCCCAGCCGGGCAGATCAACTTTGTGACCTGTCCCAATGAAGCTGCGGCAATGCTCGCCCGCGATGAGCGCATTGCCAAAGTCTCGTTCACGGGCAGCGCTCCCGTGGGCTGGCAACTGAAGGCGCTTTGCGGCAGGAAACGGATCACCCTGGAATTGGGCGGGAACGCCGCCGTCATTGTCCACAGCGACGCGGATCTGGCCGCCGCCATCCCGGCGATTGCGATGGGCGGCTTTGGGCAGGCGGGCCAATCCTGCATCAGCGTGCAACGCATCGCGGTGCATGAGGATCGATACGAGGAGTTCCGGGCCGGATTAATCGCGCAGATCCAAACGACGATCCGGACCGGGGATCCGCGGGAGCGCGCGACGATAGTGGGCCCGCTCATCAACGCGGAAGCGCTGCGCCGGGTGCAGGGTCAGATTGCCGGGGCGCAGCGAGCCGGGGCCCGGCTGGTGCATGGCGGCGGAACATTTGGCCCGTGCCTGGAGGCCACCGTGCTTGAAGATCTCGATCCGGGCTGCGATCTGGCGCGGCAGGAAGCCTTTGCCCCGGTGGTCACCTTGCATCGATACCGCGAGTTTGAAGACGCGCTAAATTTCGTAAACGACTCGGCATTCGGCCTGCAAGCGGGGGTTTACACAAAGGACATTGGGCTGGCGATGCGGGCCTACTCCGCGCTGGACGTGGGCGGCGTGCTCATCAATCAAGTGCCCACCTGGCGCGTGGAAAACATGCCCTACGGCGGAATCAAGGACAGCGGGTTCGGCCGCGAAGGCATCCGCTACGCCATGGAGGAGATGTCCGAGCTTAAATCGCTCATCATCCGGTTGTAGCTCGGGGGCGGGGCGGGGGAGAATGGGGAGAATGCGGGAAAGGCGGGAAAGGCGGGAAAGGCGAGGAATGCGAGGAATGCGAGTCCAGTTCTGCTCAGTCCCATTCAATTCTCTGTGTTCTCTGTGTTCCCTGCGGCTAACATTTCCGGGCTTAGTTTATTTCGCGGTTTTCGGGAATTGCACTTGTCACGCGCTCGGATTCGGAATCCGTATCAATCCCCAGATGCAAGAAAATCTCCTAGACCAAACGTTCTCCCGTTTCCCTCACCTGGACGCCCGACGCGTTAGAGTCGAGCCCCTCGAAAAAGGGGGATCGGACCGGAAATTCTACCGGATCATGGTGGGCGACGGGGCGTCGTTGATCCTGAATAAATACGGCAGTCAGCGGGACGAGAACCGGCATTACGTGGCGATCGCGCGGTTCCTGGGCAAGGTGGGTGTGCGCGTGCCGGAGATCTATTTTCATGCGGAAACCGAGGGGCTGATCTGGATGGAAGACCTCGGCGAACGCGATCTATGGAGTTACCGCAACGAGCCATGGCCGGAGCTGCGGGCGCTCTACCAAAGCGCGCTGGACCAGATCCTGACCCTGCACACGCGGGCGCACGTCGAGCACGACGGCGAAGCCCCTCGGCTACAGGCCGAGTTCAACACCGAGCTGTATCATTGGGAACAGAACTACTTTTTCGAGCACTGCCTGGGACACTACTTTCAAATCGACGCCAGCACCCTGATCGACGCCTGTGATCGGCCGCAGCTCGACGCCATCGCCGCCCAACTCGCTGCGCGGCCCCGGGTCTTTGTGCATCGCGATTTCCAGTCGCAAAACATCGTCATCAAAAATGACGACGCTTGTTTGATCGACTTCCAGGGCATGCGTCCCGGCCTGGCCCAATACGACCTCGCCTCGCTCCTGCTCGACCCCTATGTCGAGCTCTCCACCGCGCAGCGCGACGAGTTGCTGGGATATTATCTTGCCCGGCTCGCGGACCTCGGCATTGAGCCCGACCCCGATTTCCAGTCGGTCTTCGACCTCTGCGCGATGCAGCGCCTGATGCAGGCCTTGGGCGCCTATGGTTTTCTGGGGCTGGTCAAGGAACGCGCCGATTTTCTCGCCCACATTCCCGCCGCGCTGGCCAATTTGCGCGCGGTGGTGGCGCGGATCCCGGCCCTGCCGAATCTCAGCGCCCTGCTCGCAAGGCTCTGAGGCGCGGGGTCGGGAATGCTGCCTTTACGTGACGCGGAGGGGGCCTGTCAATTTTTGCGGCCCCCCCCCGACTTTCCCGTTACCGCTGGTGGAACTCCTGGATCGTCTTCACATGCAGCCCGTGCTCGCGCAGCGCCCGGATGCCTTCCGCGCTCGCTTTGGCTGCTCGCAGCGTCGTCATGATCGGAAGCCGATTTGCGGCGGCGGTGCTTCGGATTTTGATCTCGTCCTCGCGCGGGGATTTGCCAGCGGGAGTGTTGATGACAAGCGATAACTCCCCGTTTTTAATCATGTCCAGCGCGTTGGGCCGCCCTTCGCTGAGCTTGAAGAGCTTGTTCACCTTGACCCCGGCCGCCTTGAGCGCCGACGCCGTGCCGCCCGTCGCGTAGATGACGAATCCCAGCTCGGCGAACTCCTGTGCGATGGCGCCGATCTGCGCTTTGTCGCTGTCCTTGACGCTGATGAAAACGTTGCCCCCGGTCGGGAGCGGCGGTTGCGCGGCCATCTGGGCCTTGGCATAAGCGAGACCGATGTTTTGATCGATGCCCATGACTTCGCCCGTGCTCTTCATTTCAGGCCCAAGCGCGATGTCGATGCCTGGGAACCGCACAAAGGGGAAGACCGCTTCCTTCACGCAATAATGAGGCGGCGTGATCTCGCTCGTAAACCCAAGCTCCTTCAGGGTCTGCCCCGCCATCACTTTCGCCGCCAGCTTGGCCAGCGGCACCCCGATCGCCTTGCTGACAAATGGCACCGTGCGGCTGGCGCGCGGATTAACTTCGAGCACGTAAACCTGCTCGTCCTTTACCGCAAATTGCACATTCATCAGGCCCCGCACCTGGAGCTCGCGGGCCATGGCTTTAGTGGCCCGGCTGATTTCCTCGCGGACAGAGTCGCTCAGGCTGAATGACGGAATCACACAGGCGCTGTCTCCGGAATGAATGCCGGCCTGTTCGATGTGTTCCATGATCGCCCCGAGCACTGCGCACTCGCCATCGGAAATGCAGTCCACGTCGACTTCGGTGGCGTCTTCGAGAAAATGATCGACGAGCACCGGCCGCTCCGGACTGGCCTCCACCGCCGTGCGGATGTAACGGCGCAGATCCGCCTCATTATGCACGAGCTCCATCGCCCGCCCACCCAGCACGAATGACGGCCGCACCAGCACCGGATACCCAATCCGCGTGGCCACCTCGATCGCCTCGCTCTCGTTCGTGGCGGTCCCGCCGGGGGTTTGGCGGATGCCGAGTTTATCGAGCATGGCCGAAAAGAGTTTGCGATCCTCGGCGATCTCGATGCTGTGCGGAGACGTGCCGATGATGGGGACACCTGCGGCCTGCAAGCCGGCGGCGAGATTGAGCGGGGTCTGGCCACCGAACTGGACGATGACACCGTGGAGGTTTTCGCTCTCCTGCTCGCAGATGTTGAGTACGTCTTCGAGCGTTAACGGCTCGAAATACAACTTATCGCTTGTGTCGTAATCGGTGGAAACTGTCTCCGGGTTGGAATTGACCATGATGGTCTCGTAGCCCTCTTCCTTCAGCGCAAATGCCGCGTGCACGCAGCAGTAGTCAAACTCAATGCCCTGGCCGATCCGATTCGGGCCGCCGCCCAGGATGATGATCTTGCGCTTGCCGCTGTCCCGCCGTTCGCTCTCGTCTCCGTACGTGGAGTAATAATAAGGCGTAAACGCAGCGAACTCTGCCGCGCAAGTGTCCACGAGCCGATACGTCGGGATAATCCCCAGCTCTTTCCGGTGCGCCCGGATTTCCGGCTCGCTCACATCCAGCGAAAACGCCAGTTGCCGATCCGAGAACCCCCATTTTTTGGCCCGTAAAAGGAGCGCCTTCGGGAGCAGCTCGCGCACGTAAGCCGCCCGCTTTTCGCCCGCCTGCGGCGTCTCGGATTCATTGAGCATGGCCTGATGCACGCTCTTGAGGAGATTGGCTTCCTCGGTCACCAACTGCTCGATCTGCACCAAAAACCAACGGTCAATCTTCGTGAGCTCAAACACCTCTTCCACGCTCATCCCGGCTCGGAAAGCGTCCCGGAGATAAAAGATCCGGTCGGCGTTGGGGACGACGAGTTTATGGGTGATGAGCTGGATGTCTTCATCGGAGAACTCCCATTCGAACACCCCTGTTTCAGGTTGATAAATCTCCGCTGCCTCGATGTTGTCCTTGCCGTCGCCGCCCAACCCGAAGCGCTTGACTTCGAGGGAGCGGAGCGCTTTTTGGAAGCTCTCCTTGAAAGTGCGTCCGATGGCCATGGCTTCCCCGACGCTCTTCATCTGGGTGGTCAGCGTGGCATCGGCCTGCGGGAATTTTTCAAAGGTAAACCGCGGCACCTTGACCACCACATAGTCGATGCTCGGCTCGAAGCTCGCAGGCGTCTCCCGCGTGATGTCGTTGCGCACCTCGTCCAGCGTGTAGCCCACTGCCAGTTTAGCCGCGATCTTCGCAATCGGGAATCCCGTGGCCTTCGACGCCAGCGCCGAACTGCGGGACACGCGCGGGTTCATTTCGATGACGATCATCCGCCCATTGGCCGGGTTGACCGCGAACTGGATGTTCGAGCCGCCCGTCTCCACCCCCACCTCGCGGATGACCGCAAACGAGGCATCGCGCATGAGCTGATATTCCTTGTCGGAAAGCGTCTGGGCGGGCGCCACGGTGATGGAATCGCCGGTATGCACGCCCATGGGATCGAGGTTTTCGATGGAACAAACGATAACGCAGTTGTCGTTGTGGTCGCGCATGACCTCCATCTCGTACTCTTTCCAGCCCAGCAGGCTTTCTTCCACCAGCACTTCGCTTACGGGCGATAGGTCCAGGCCCCGCGCCACGATCTCTTCAAACTCTTCCCGGTTATACGCAATCCCGCCGCCGGACCCGCCCAGGGTGAATGCGGGGCGGATGATGAGGGGCATGGTGCCGATCTCCAGCATGACTTTGCGGGCGTCTTCGATGGTGTGGGCGGTGCCGGAGTGGGGCATATCGAGCCCGATTTTGATCATGGCCTCTTTGAAGGCCTGGCGGTCCTCGCCCTTATGAATGGCGGCGGCGTTGGCCCCGATCATTTTGACCCCGTGCTTTTCCAGCACCCCGCTCTCGAAAAGTTTCATGGCGCAATTGAGCGCGGTCTGGCCCCCTAGCGTGGGCAGCAAGGCATCGGGCTTCTCGCGTTCGATGATTTTTTCCACCACTTCGGGCGTGATCGGCTCGATGTAGGTGCGATCGGCGAACTCCGGATCGGTCATGATCGTGGCCGGGTTCGAGTTCAAGAGGATGACCGTCATCCCCTCTTCCTTGAGCGCCTTGATCGCCTGGGTGCCGGAATAATCGAACTCGCAGGCCTGCCCGATCACG
>JAYTYG010000043.1:0-4110 GCA_043742585.1 Spartobacteria bacterium | reverse complement strand
GAATACCGGCAACTGGCCATTGAAGTAAAAAACCTGGCCTTCGCGCTGCTCGAATGCCAACTCGGAAGTGATCAGAGTGCAACTGGCTGGAAAAAGGGGCAGCTGAGCTTGCGGCATGTTTACGTGCCTAAAAAGCGCGCATCTTAATTTGAGGTGTTGCTGCCGGAACCAAGCCCCAGCCCGATTGAGTTGAGAGAATCGGAAGGCAAACGCCGGAGGAGAGCGAGGTCTGCGAATCTGGCGGCGACTCCGCGACCAAAAACCCCTGGACTTGGGGGACAGCGAAGTGCCAACCGCTGACATCCACCCCGCTAGGGCGTGGTAGTTGAAGCGATATATTCCGGCACAAACCCGAGATGAAAGCACAACTTCACCTGCTCTTCATCTATATGGCAGACGTAATTCGGCGCAGACCAACTTCGGCCACAATACATCCAGCAGGCGCTTACGGGACGACGATTTTTACACCCGTGAAGCGCTTCGGATTGCGCGTGATTAGCCCTTGGAAGCGTTTTGCGAACGATTCAATTAAGATGTCGGCCACGGGGCGTTTGGCTGTGTGTTCGGTGCGTTTCCTGGCGATATGTTTTGCCCAAAGCCTGTGCGCCATCTCGGTATCGTGTAAGGTCCAGGAAGCAGGCCATTCGACGCCGACCTCCGCGAGGAACTTCTCCTGAAGCATGGCATCTCCGTCAAACGCAGGGGCCAGCTCAATATAAGTCACCGGGGAAAGAATTAAACCCTCTGCCGCATGCGCCGCAAGGCAACCCGCCGAAGCTTTGGCAAACATCGGATCAGCCAAGTGAATATCGAGCAAAACTGAAGTATCAACTACCCAGGCCATTAGTCCTCATCCCCTTCTCGAAGTATCGTCATCCACTCAGCCGTCGTGCGTGGAGCTAGACCATGACGCTGCGCGAAGCCGATGGCCGCTATTGGATCGGGTTTCACTTTGGGACGCTCCTGGACTAAGAGCCGACATTCCGTAGTGGAGACTTTTTCCCAGAGAAGCGTTTGCCCTGGAGTGAGATGCATCTCTCTACGGAGTTCGGCGGGAATTGAGATTTGTCCACGTTCAGTAATGGTCGTCACATTCACATGATAAATATATCATGCTATTTCCCAAAAACAATCCCCATTATGGGGGCTGAAGCCCTATTAAAAACGCCTCTTTGTTTGCTCTTGCTGGCGTTTCAGCGCGTCGCAAAGTTCCTCCAGATCGTCTTTCAGCCAGCTGGTGTCTCCGAGGTAATAACCAAGTGCTTCCTCGGTTCTCTGGGCGAAGTCTGCCGCAGTGAAATGGCGGCCCAATGCCAGGATGTCGCGCCGGTCAACATCCGTAAGGCGACACAACTTGGATACAGCCACATCCACTGGATTCAAAAGAAGGAGAGTGACTTTATCGGATTGAAAGCCCTCCCAAAGCACCGCCGGGTCTTCAAAGTCGGGGTGAAGTATTCCAGATGCTGGGTTGTGATTCGGATTCGCATACAGGATTTGATTATCGTCCAGCGTCGTGACCAAGCGCTTCGAGTCGGGCCGGAATCGATCAGCAAAAAATAGATCTACAATGCTCAGCCACGAATGCGGCCGAGCATCAAGCCTCCGGATATATTGCGCACATTTTGGCGGCCGCAATCTGTCTGAACTAATGTTCACTGGGCCGAGAATCGATTTCCGCGATTGCCTGTGACCCGTATAGATAGAAGAAGACATCAGTGCCAATAAAAGCCGCACCAACGGTAACCAGCATGAACACGAGCAGCGCGCCAAAAGCCCCTTCGCTGCCTCACTTCCTTCCGCGCTTGGTGGCCTTCTGAGGCTTCCGGCGCGGCTCAATCTTATCGATGCCGGTGCCGCTTTTGAGCTCCATGATTTGATCCCGCAACAGAGCCGCGCGTTCGTATTCGAGATTACCGGCGGCCTGCATCATCTCAGACTCGAGTTCCCGGAGGAGCTCACTGAGATTGAAGTCGCCGCCGGCCTCGTTCACCACCGAGGACTCCACCTCGCGGGCCTTGAGCAATGTGTGGAGGCTTTCCTGCACGGCGCGCTGCACGCTGCGCGGGGTGATCCCGTGCTTGGTATTGTATTGGATCTGCTTGGTGCGCCGGTAATCGCTGATGGCGATCAGCGCCTGCATACTGCGAGTCATTGTATCTGCAAACAGCACGACCTCGCCATCCACGTGCCGGGCCGCGCGCCCTGCGGTCTGGATGAGGGACGTCTGCGAACGTAGATACCCCTCTTTGTCAGCATCCAGAATGCAGACCAGCGACACCTCAGGCAGGTCCAGGCCTTCGCGTAAAAGGTTAATCCCCACCAGCACATCAAACTCCGCCGCCCTCAGCGCGCGCAGGATTTCCACCCGCTCGATGGTATCGATGTCACTGTGCAAATAGCGCACCTTCAAGCCCACCTCGCGCAGGTAATCCGACAAGTCTTCCGCCGTCCGTTTCGTCAACGTGGTGATCAACACCCGTTCGTTTTTTTCGATCCGCTGCCGACACAGCTCCAGGGTGTCGTCGATTTGATTTTTAAGCGGCCGCACCACAATCTTCGGATCCAAAAGTCCGGTGGGCCGAATGATCTGTTCAACGATGAGCGGGGCGCCCGGCGTGCTCACATCGAAATCTTCCGGGTCGATATCCGTGCGCGAGACCCGCACAAAAGCATCGGCCCGCTGGTGGCGATCCACGGAGCTTTCGGCGGCCATTGAAGCCACTACAGGCACCATCGCTTCGTCCGAATCCCGCAGTTGCGTGCGCGAATGAGCGATGTAATCCCGGTTACCGACGATCGAGTTTTTGATCTCAAACTCCGAGGGCGTGGCGCTCACGTAAACGGCCTGCCCGGTCATCTCCATGAACTCCTTGAATCTCAGCGGCCGGTTATCCAAAGCGCTCGGCAGCCGGAACCCATAATCGACCAAAGTCGATTTACGCGACCGATCGCCCTCGTACATGCCGCCAATCTGGGGAATCGACGCATGCGATTCGTCGACGATCATTAAAAAATCGCGCGGGAAAAAATCCAGCAAAGTAAATGGGCGCGACCCCGGGGGGCGGCCGGTGAGATGGCGCGAATAGTTTTCTATCCCGTTGCAGAACCCCATTTCCTGCATCATCTCCAGATCGTATTCAGTCCGCATTTTAATGCGCTGGGCTTCGAGCAGTTTCCCCTGCTTTTCAAAGGTGATGATGCGCGCATCGAGCTCCTCGCGGATCGAGCCCATGGCGACGCGCATCTTATCGAGCGGGGTGACGAACTGCTTGGCCGGGTAGAGCGTAAACGTCGTCAGCGAATCCCGGTGATGCCCGGTTAACGGATCAAACCGCGTAATCCGATCAATCTCATCGCCGAAAAACTCTATCCGGATCGCCTCCTCATCCATGTTCGCGGGTTGCACTTCCACCACATCCCCGCGGACCCGGAATTTGCCGCGAGCGAAGGCGATATCGTTGCGCTCATAAAGCATATCGACGAGTTTCCCGAGGGCATCCTCGCGAGAAAGAGCCTGCCCGACCTTCACGGTGAGCAGCATGTTTTTGTAGTCCTCGGGCGAGCCCAAGCCGTAGATGCAGGACACCGAGGCGATGACAATCACATCGCTACGAGACAAGAGCGAAGAGGTGGTGGAGAGACGCAGGCGCTCGATTTCCTCATTAATAGAGGAATCCTTTTCGATAAAGGTATCGCTGCGCGGGATATAGGCTTCGGGCTGATAATAATCGAAGTAACTCACGAAATACTCGACCGCGTTCTCGGGGAAGAACTGCTTGAACTCGGAGAAAAGCTGAGCGGCCAGCGTCTTATTATGTGAGATCACCAAGGTGGGCCGCCCAATCTGCTGGAGCACGTTGGCTGCGGTGAATGTCTTTCCCGAGCCCGTGACTCCCAATAATGTCTGGTGCCGATTCCCGCCCTGAATGGATTTAACGAGCTTCGCTATGGCCTGGGCTTGATCGCCTTTGGGCGAGTATTTTGATGCGAGCTGAAATGTCATCGCTTGCAGCCTACCACAACAATTGCCGGGGTGCCCCTGGTAAGGAGGAGCGACGGGGAATTATGAAGGATGAAGTATGAATGATCAGAATTCGCAAACTCACC
>JAYTYG010000042.1:0-5358 GCA_043742585.1 Spartobacteria bacterium | reverse complement strand
CGGATATGTTCTATGGTCCGTGCCAGAGGAGATTGAAAAAGGAAGCCAAGTGCGAGCTGAGTTTAATCAAATTCATCCATTACCTGGCGCTGCACCCCGAGAAGATCGAAGCGATCCGGCTGTATGCCACTGCGGTCCCGGGAGGGGACGACAAAATAGCGACAAAGCCACGCCGCCTGAATATTAGACAACTGCTGATTAAATACTGCTGCTGCGACAAGCGCAAACGTCCGAATTTCAATACCCAGTGGGCTTCCGCAGCTTAAGTAGACGCGTATGCCGTAGCGGGCCAATCCTGGGCTGGAGGGTGTAATTCCGTTGGGATATATGAGGGCCTGCGATTAGAAAGCAAAGATGCGTAAGCGCGCGCCCGGCGTGGATTGGTTTCTGAGAATGGAGCCGGATTTTCTTGCTGTTTATTGACGGCGCTTTAGGCACATCCAGTCCTGGCAGTTCAACTCTCTTACTCATGACTTATCGCGCATATTTATCGAAGACGGTGGCTTTGGCACTTTCCCTGGGGCTGCTGGGGGCTTGCGCCGCGCCAGAGCCGGAGGCGACACAGCCCTCACAGATCGCTTGTTACGGGGTTAAGCCGCAGGATCGCACTGTCTATCGCGGCTCGGACAAAAGGTTTCATTATTTTGCCTGGACCCATGGTTTGAAGAGTGGGGCGTGGAAGGTGCCGCGTTACGCTTTGGAGTTGGTCGGAGAGTTCCCACTGGGAAACGGCGAGTCATTTGCAAAACATAACGCGGCTGCGGATTTGATTCTTTTCGGGTTTACGCCTGCCAAGAAGCAATGAACTGCAGGCCCGGGTTTACTGGCGTGGTGACTGTTTTATAGCTCTTAAAAAGCAGGAGCCGCCGGATTGGCCTTTACGCGGAGGCCGGAAATTGAATCCTGCCGCGTATGCAATGGCTTACCGACCCGAACATTTGGATCAGTCTTTTGACGTTGACGGTGCTTGAGATTGTTCTCGGGATCG
This sequence comes from Spartobacteria bacterium, assembly GCA_043742585.1. Classification (GTDB taxonomy): domain Bacteria; phylum Verrucomicrobiota; class Verrucomicrobiia; order Chthoniobacterales; family Chthoniobacteraceae; genus CAIURC01. Next base: position 4,370 of record JAYTYG010000042.1, on the reverse strand, counting down.
ACAACATCATCTTCATCTCGATTCTTTCGAGCAAACTCCCGGTCGACCAACAAGGCCGGGCGCGTAAGACCGGCTTGATGCTGGCTCTGGTGACCCGGATCCTTTTGCTCTGCTCGGTGTTCTGGTTAACGAAGTTGACGGCCGATTGGTTCAGCATCGCCGGACACGGTTTTTCGGGGAAAGATTTGGTGATGCTGGGGGGCGGCCTATTCCTGCTCACCAAGAGTGTGCGTGAGATTCATGACAGCCTTGAGGGTGAGGATCATGAGACTTCGAGTAAGGTGAAGGGGGCGTTTTCCGCAGTGATCGCGCAGATCGTGGTGGTGGATATTGTGTTTTCGTTGGACTCGGTGATTACGGCGGTGGGATTGGTGCCACAGATTGGGGTGATGATTGCGGCTGTAATTCTTGCCATGGCGGTGATGCTGGCGGCCTCGGGTGCAATCGCGGCTTATGTGGAGCGGCATCCGAGTATTAAGATGCTTGCGCTGAGCTTTTTGATTTTGGTGGGAACGATCCTTATCGCTGATGGTTTTCGTCAGCACGTTGAGAAGACCTATATCTACTTCGCGATGGCATTTTCGTTCAGTGTGGAAATGCTCAACATCAAGATGCGTTCTAAGCGCAAGGGGTCGAAGGCCGTGGATTTGCGTTCATCGTATTAAGGCGCGGCGGCGGATCTAGCCGCTATTGGGCGGGGTAGACCAAACTCGAACAACTGAGCGCGGAGGCGCTGGGTTGAGGAGGATCTGAAACGCGCTTATAATTCCACTTTGTTAAGTGGGGTAACAGGAAGAGGAAGTGACAGGGTGAGCCTGCGAATTCTCATCACTCATAACTTCCCCGTCGACCGGCCCGCGCACTATCCGGCCCTTCTAAATCTCTGCGGCACCGCGTTAAATCCTCAAGAATTGAGATGCGATCACCGAATATTTACAAACGCAACAAAGTAGAAATAACCTGGCGTCACTGCGCCAGGGAGGCGTTTTCGCGCATGGCGTCGAGCAGCACGTGGGCGCAGGCTTGAGCGAAGGCGGGCGCGTTGATTTCGCAGTCGATTTGCAGCACCGGGATCGAGCTGTCCAAATGCGTCGTGAGGGCGCTGAACAGGGCGGTGTCCGCTTTCGCGTCATGAAAGGGTTGGCCGGGGGCGCTGATCACGCTGATGGCTTTTCGTGGAATCAGCATCGTGACTGGACCGGTGGAGGCGTTGAGTTTTTCGGCAATGATTTTGCCCAGCTCGGCGCAATCCTCAACCGAGGTGCGCATGAGTGTAACTTGCGGATTGTGCGCGTAAAACAGGCGATCTTTGAATTTGGTCGGGATGGTTTCCGGCGCGCCGAAGTTGACCATGTCCAAGCAGCCCGGGGCGACCACGGCGGGGATGCCGAGCTTGGCGGCGGCATCGAGTCGGTGAGGGCCGGCACCGAGGACGCCGCCGACGAGTTCGTCGGCCCATTCGGTGGTGGTGAGATCGAGCACGCCGGAGACGAGGCCGCTTTCAATGAGGGATTCCATGGTGCGACCGCCGGTGCCCGTGGAATGAAAGACGAGGACTTCGTAGCCGGCATCTTCGAGGATGGTCTTGGCGTGCTGCACGCAATCGGTGGTATTGCCGAACATGCTGGCGACCACGATGGGTTTGTCGGAGGCGGGTGGCGTCGGGGTTTCCACCATGCCGCAGATGGCGCCGGCGGCGCGTGCGAGGATCTGGCGGGAGATGCGGTTGAGGCCAGCGACATCGACGATGCTGGGGAACATGACGATGTCTTTGACGCCGACATATTGGGCGGTATTGCCGCTGGCAAGCGTGGAGACCATGACCTTCGGGACGCCCAGGGGCAGGGCCCGCATGCCAGCGGTGGCGATGGCTGTGCCGCCGCCGCCGCCGAGTGATATTACGGCGTGGATTTTCCCTTCTGCGTAAAGTTTGGAGAGGACGATGGGGGCCGCCTTGGACATGGCGGTGACGGCTTCCCCGCGGTCGTGCCGGGCGAGGATGGCGGGCAGGTCGAGGCCGGCTATGGCGGCGACGCTTTCGCGGGTGAGATCGGGCTGGAGGCGGGGGGCGCCAACGGTGCCGACGTCGATGATGAAGGGGATGTGGCCGCGCGTGCGGATTTCGTCGGCGACGAAGGCATGTTCGTCGCCCTTGGTGTCCATCGTGCCGAGAAGTGCAATAATCATGAGAATGAGGGGAGAGTGTGGGGGAACGGAGAGCGTGCGGAGGTGAGCTCCTACGCAGCATTTGCAGCCATGGAAGGCAATGCCAAGCTGGCTGAAGGTGGATTTGAGGAAGGCAATGGTGGAATGCTGATAGGGGAACGAGTTCGACTTGCTCGAATGCTCGCCGAACAATGTCAAAATGTCCCTGCCCAACTCATATCCAGCAATGCCATGGCGTTTCCTGCACAGCGCTCAGACTATTTTGGAGGAGCTGCCGCTGGGCCGCACGCATCATTGGTATACACAGGCGAATACGGCCCAGAGCGATACGCTGGTGTTCATCCGGGCTCAGTTGGGGCCGGGCGCTTGCCATGGGTTCCATCATCATCCGGAAATGGATGAGATGATTTTCGTCATCTCGGGTGAAGCCGAGCAGTGGTATGAGAGCGAGAAGCGTGTGCTCAAGGCCGGCGACATGGTCTATGTGCCGCGCGGGGTGGTGCACGCGACCTTCAATGCGAGCGCGGAGGAACTCGATTTTCTGGCAATTCTAACCCCTGCAAAAATTGAGGGCCCGATGACCGTGGACGTGTCTGATCAGGAGCCGTGGTCCGGGCTGCGGAGCTGAGGAGCTGCGGGCGGCTCCGTTTAAATTCGGAGCCGCCGCAGCCACGATGGGTGTGGCTACTTTTTGAGTAAACCGTTGAAGCGTTTCCAGAGTCCGTTGCCGGTTTGCAGGTGGGTGGCTACCAGCGCGGCCAAGTCTTCCTGGAGCTGGGGCACGGTTTCCGGGCGGTCCGCAGCGTCGTGGCTGAGCGCTCTCATGGCCAATGCGGCGAGCGGTTCGGGGAAATGGTTACCTGGGCAATGGCGCTGTGTTTCTTTGCTCAAAGTCGAGAGCGAGCGAATGGTGCCAGTGAGCACGAGGTCGAGTAATGCCGTGTGGTCCTCAGCTTCAATGGGCGGGTTGAGTGTGAGGATCTGGAAGAGGATGGCGCCGAGCGCATAGATGTCGCTGCGGGCGTTGATTTCGTCGGTGACCTCGGCGGCTTGTTCCGGGGCGCTGAACCCGCTGAGCGCCGGGAACATGGCGGACTCGGCAACGCGCAGGGGTGTCGTGAGCGGCTGGTTTTTGGCGTCGAGATGATGCACTTTGGCCAAACCCCAATTGGCGACAAATACTTCGCCAAATGTCCCCACCGTGATCGTATCGGGTCGAAGCCCGCCGTGGATGACTCCGCGGGAATGGGCGAACGCCACGACATCGCAGACTCTTTGAAAAATCTCGAGCAATGGCGCCAGGGTGTATTCGGGTTCCTGCTCGGGTGGGAGCTGAGTCAAGTCGGACAGGATGGAACTCAACGAGGAGCCTTCCACAAAACGTGTGGTGTAGAAGAGCTGGCTTTGATCGTCGAGGTTGAGCTCGTAAATGGGCAGGACGCCTTGGTGCTGGAGTTGGCTGCTGATCTGCGCTTCGCGGACAAATCTCAGGACGTTCTCCGGGATGGCTTGGCTTTCCGCCCGCATGGCTTTGATCGCAACGTGCCTGCCCAGCGACGTGTCGTAGGCTTCGTAAATGGTGCTCGTGCGACCTTGGACGACGATGTCCCCGATGTTGTAGCGGTTTTTGCGGAGGAATCCGTCGGGCAGGGAGTCAAATACCGAAGCTGGGAGGCCGCCGCGTTGAAATTCCAAGGTCGTAAGGCCGAGCTCCACTTTGCTTTGGAGTTCAACCGGGACGCTGCCTTGAGTGTGTTGGCCATTCACCCGGGTGCCATTGGCGCTGTCAAGGTCTTCGATGAAGAACTCCACCTCGCTGGCGACAGTGAGCCGAGCGTGCTTGGATGAAACGGAGGGTTCGTCGACCACGATTTCGTTTGTGAAGTCGTGACCGATGATATAACGGCCGCGCTGGATTAAGCAGCGAGCGATGTGATTGCCATCTTTGTCACGAATTACGGCTTCGAGATGCCGGCGGGTGGGGGGCTGCATGATGCTGGGGAGGGGGCAGTCGTTTTAAATAAACCGATTCAGAAGCTTCCAACGGAAGCCGATCAGTGCGTGCAAGAAAATGGGTGGGGGTCGAGGAGCGACGTTTTTTTATCGATGATTTGGAGCACGCGGTCGTTTGGAATGGTGATGATCGTGTCCACGTTTTGGATGAGCTGTGCGTACCCTTCCTCGGCGATACGGCGGCGCTGGGC
>JAYTYG010000041.1:0-23240 GCA_043742585.1 Spartobacteria bacterium | reverse complement strand
CCCGCATGGTGAACGATTCGGTCGGTGACAATTCTCGGAACCTTCTGATGTTGAACGAATTGTGTGTTCATATTCAGTTTCCATCGCCGTGTTTAGGTTTAAAGATTCGCCCCGGAATGCAGAGCCTCCATGCAAGTGGGACAGATCCCGTGGGAGAAATCTGTGCCGGTTTTCTCGTGGATATATTCTTCGATCTTGTGCCAGTCATTCTGGCCGTCCCGGATGCGTTTGCAGTACATACAGATGGGTAAAAGCCGCTCCAGCTTTTGGACTTCGCTCATCGCCTGCTGCAGGTCTGTCACTCGCTTGGCCAGGGTGCGTTCCAGATCCACCACCCGTTGACCTACTTTGAGCCGGGCACGAAGTTCGTCCGGGTCAAAGGGCTTGATCACGTAGTCGTCGGCGCCGGCTTCCAGGCCGTTTGCGATTTCGTCCTTCTGACTTTTGGCGGTGAGTAGGATAAGGTAAATATATGGATGATCCGGCCGGTTGCGCACGGCGGAACAGACTTCGAGCCCGTCCATTTGAGGCATCATCCAATCCAAGAGGGCGAGGGGAGGGGGATCTTCACCCAGCAGGATTCCGGCAGCTTGCACCCCGTTTTCGGCGGTCACGACGTCGAAGCCCCAATTCGTGAGATTTCGCTCCAGAAGATGCCGGGAAACGTCGTGGTCTTCGGCGACAAGGATCCTGCTGGAATGTAATGTCATAGGGTGATCAGCGGGGTTGGATTACCTCAATTTTCGCCATCCGCATCAGAATCGGGCCGGGGCTCAGGTTCGGCTGTCTCCGAGGTGCAACCCGCGTGATTTCCATAATTTCATTGGCCTGCTTTTACGCTTTGCTCTGGTGAAGATTTATTATCTCTAGTCGCCATTCGATGAAAGTTTCCGACCTGCGCGGTATCCTGCAGTATGTTCCTCGCTTTCGGGACCGCATCTTTGTGGTTGCCGTGGACGGGGAGATCGTGGCCTCGCCCAATTTTGCCAATATCCTGCTGGATTTGGCGGTGCTCCGATCTTTGAGCATCAAGGTGGTGTTGGTGCATGGGGCCGGGCAGCAAATTGCCGAGTTAGCCCGGGATCGGGGCGTGGCGATTTCGAATTCGGACGGCACGGGATTGACCGATGATTTGACGCTCAAAATGGGGATTGAGGCGGCGACCAACGTGATGAATGAGATCATGCAGGGGCTCACTTCGGTGGATTTGCGGGCGGTGTATGCCAATGCAATTATCGCGCATCCGGCGGGGATTTTGGGCGGCGTGGACTATCAGCATACCGGGCGGGTGGAGCGGGTGGACACCAAGTCGCTGCATCTTTTTCTCAATGAAGGGATTATACCGGTGATCCCGCCGATTGGGTTTGACGGGGAGGGCCGGACTTTCCGGGTGAATTCCGATGCGATTGCGCTGGAAGTGGCTGAGGCTCTGCAGGCGATGAAGATTCTTTTCCTGTCCGCCGAAGGGCTCCTGGCCAACGGGGACGTGGTCAGGCAACTCTCGATCCTGGAGGCGGAGGAGATTGTGAAGAAGAAAAAGCTGGCCGCAGATTCCAAGCTCTTCTCCAAGCTCGATCATGCTGCGCGGGCGTGCCGGCAAGGGGTGCCCCGGGTTCATATCCTGGATGGGAATCTCGATGAAGCTTTGTTGAGCGAGGTCTTCAGCCATGAAGGCATCGGCACAATGATCTATTCCAATGAATATCAGCAGATCCGGCGCATCTTCAAAAAAGACGTGCGAGCGGTCATGACGCTCATTCGGCAGTCGGTTAGTAACGAGGAATTGGTGAAGCGCACCCGGGCGGATATTATCGCGCATCTGGGGGACTATTGGGTGCTGGAGATTGACCGGGCCTTGGCGGGCTGCGTGGCGCTGCATCTATATCCTGAACAAAGCCAGGCGGAGTTGGCCTGTCTCTACGTGAATAAGGGGCAGGAGGGCCAGGGCTACGGGCGCAAGTTGATGGCTTTTGCCGAGCAATTGGCCGCAGAGAAAGGCATGAAGCAGATCTTCGCGCTTTCCACTCAGACTTATAATTATTTCCAGCAAAAGGGCGGCTACTCCGAGGTGTCGCCCGAGGCAATCCCGCCCGAGCGCGCCAAAAAATGGGAGGCCAGTGCTCGGAAATCCAAGGTGATGATGAAGGCGACCGTGTCGGCCATGGCGCTGGATGCGGCGCGCGCTTAGCGGTGATTGATCCCGCTTCGGCGGGGCGCTTTTAGCGGAATCGCCCGCCCTTTCATGGGGCTGTGGCTGGGCGCTGCGCAGGGTTGGTGCTGGCGCGGCTCTGCGTAGTGTGGAAACTACTTGCCCCCTGGTTTCATTTTGACTGGCCCCGGCTTCTTCGCTCCCTCTTGTTTTCCTATGAACACTGCCCTGCTTATCGACGCTTTAGTCATTGTCGTTTATTTCGTCGTGGTCATCTGGATCGGCCTCTATAAGGGCCGCGGCGACACGACAATGAAGGGGTTTGCCATTGGGGATCGCAATATCCCTTGGTGGGCTGTGCTCGCTTCGATTTTGGCCGCCGAAATCAGCGCCGCCACATTTCTCGGCGCGCCGAGCGAAGGTTATGCGCTGCGCAACTTCACTTATGCGCAATTGGCGATCGGCACCATTCTGGCCCGGGTGGTCATCGCCGCCCTCTTCATCAAGCCCTATTACGATTACCGGGTGGTCTCGATCTACGAGTTCCTGCTCGTGCGCTTCGGGCCGTTGACCAAGAACATGGCGTCGGCTGTGTTCCTCGTCACCCGAGCATTGGCCAGCGGGACCCGGCTGTATGTGGCGGCGGTGGTGCTGGTGCTGGGCTATGAAAAAATCGCCGGGATCGAACTCCAGCCGCTGCAGGAGGTTTGGATTTATGTGGGCGCGCTGACGTTTTTAACGATCGTGACCGCTGTTTACACGGCGTTGGGTGGGATTAAAGCGGTGGTCTGGACCGACGTCATTCAGGCGTCGGTCATGTTCGGAGCTTTGGGGATCGCCATTTACACTTTGCTCCACCAGATCCCGGGCGGCTGGGAGGGCGCGCAGAAGGCGCTGACGGGGCCAAAAGACCTCACCGTCATCGACTCCGGAGTGGTCGCCGGGCTCGGCTTTTGGCCCAACGTTAAATCGGTTTTGGAAAACGAATACACGCTCTGGGCCGCTTTTCTGGGATCCACCTTCCTGACCATGGCCACCCACGGCACCGATCAGGATATGGTGCAGCGCATGCTCACGGCCAAGGATCATACCCGCAGCCGCTTGGCGCTGATTCTTTCCGGGTTGGCGGATCTGCCTATTGTCCTCTGTTTTCTTTTTGTGGGGATCTTGCTCTGGGCGTTCTACCAGAAGGCCGGGATGCAGCATCCATTTGCCCATTACATCCTGGATCAAATGCCGGTTGGGGTGCGGGGTTTGTTGGTGGCGGGCATTTTCGCCACGGCCATGGGGTCGCTGAGCACTGCGCTCAACGCTCTGGCGACGAGTTTTACCGAGGATTGGTATCTGCCGTATTGGCGGCCCTCGGCCAGTGAGCAGGAGGTGGTCACTGCCGCGCGTTGGAGCACTGTGGCCTTTTCCGTGCTGTTGGTCGGCATCGGCTCCATCACCGCCTATATGGTCGTGGTGCTGCATTCGCGGGTGATCCCGATTGTTCTGGGTGTCTTCGGCTACACCTATGGATCGCTTTTGGGCGTGTTTCTGGTCGGCATGCTCACACGCACTCGGGGCAATAATCGCAGTAATGTCGTCGCGATGATCTGCGGGTTTGTGGTCGTCGCCATATTGAGCGGACTGCATTATGACATTTGGCGTTTGCTCCATCCCACGGTGGACGGGGCCCCGGTGGTGCTGCCGCATTGGACGCCGGCCTGGTTGCCTGCGATCGAGTTTCCCTGGCGGGTCATGTTTGGGACTCTGGTGACGTTCGGCATTGCGATCTGTTTTCGGACGCCAGCCGAGCAAATCGAAAAAGCCCGCGCACACGTGGCCGGGAACGAGTGAGCTCCGGAGTGGATCCGCGGGTTAGCGCGGGCGCATGGACGCGGGGCTCAGCTTTGCGGGGTGGGGTGTTGTCTCCATTGCTTTGCCTGGGCTTGAGCGGCCGGTAAATGCGTGCGGTCAACTTGAAATTGACCGGGGCTCGGAAATAAAGTTCGGGGTTTGGGGGGATATTTACTTGGCGCGTCGAGGGGTCAAAATTAGTCTAAGGCCTCCTAGGCGGGGGTAGTGGAGAGCCTTTGTGAATATTGTGAATAACTTGTGAACAACGGCCAAAAACTTCCCGCATTCGACAGTATTTCCTTTTGGCCAAAGGGCCAGGGCTGGGAGTAAGTCTGTAAAGTTGCTCCCATCGATGTTCCACGCCCTCTCCCAATGCAACCCGCTCAATTTCAGTAGGTTGCGATTTTATTCTTCGGTCGTTTCCCCTGGCGCACCTACTCATTCGAGGGCCAGTCGTGGCTTCTTTTCGTGTTCTCAAATGGCGCCCTGCGTGGTGCCTGAAACTTGTTCCCATTAACCTGATTGACTGTGGATAAATTACTTGAAGTGGACGTGCTCGCGCAGGTGGAAGTGCTCGCACAGGCGTGGCGGGAAATCGCCGCAGCGATGAAGGCGGAGGTGAGCGTGGATACTTTTGAGCGCTGGTTTAAGGACATTGTCCTCGTGGAGCTCGATACCGCGCGCATTACCCTGCGCGTTCCGAACAACATCTATCAGCTTTGGATTGAGAGCAATTACATGCCTTTGTTGCGTTCCGCGACGATGTTGGTGTTCGGGAGCCCGCGGGATGTCCACTTTGTGTTCAACGGGGAGCCGACTCCGGATACCACCCTTGCCGAGGCTGAACAGCGGGCTGTGGCTTTGCATGCCTTGGATGAGCCTGAGGAGGAGAGCGCCAATGTGGGGCCGGTGAGCGGGATGAACCCGCGCAACACTTTTGATTCGTTCGTGGTGGGCGCCAATAATCAATACGCGCATGCGGCGTGTTCAGCGGTGGCGAATGCGCCGGGTAAAACTTACAACCCGCTCTTTATTTACGGCGGCGTGGGATTGGGGAAAACCCATCTGATGCATGCCATCGGCCATAAAATCGCCGGCCGAAAAAAGGGGGGGAAGGTTTTTTACGTGACCAGTGAGCGCTTCACGAACGAATTCATTGATGGGATACAGAACGGGACGCTTGTTAAATTTCGTAAACGCTACCGGCAGGCGGATGTCCTGCTCATCGATGATATCCAGTTTTTGGCCGGCAAAGAGCGGTCGCAGGAAGAGTTTTTTCACACCTTCAATACGCTCTTTGACGGGCACAAACAGATCGTGCTCTCCAGCGATCGGCCGCCCTCGGAGATCGCCAATCTTGAGCATCGGCTGGTGTCGCGCTTCGAGTGGGGACTGACCGCAGAGCTGCAGCCGCCGGATATAGAGACGCGGCTTGCGATTTTGAGGAAGAAGGCGCAAACGCTGGAGGTGAAGCTGGATAACCAAATTCTCGAGTTTTTGGCCGAGCGGATCCGCACCAACGTGCGGCGGCTGGAGGGGGCGCTGATGCGGGTGGCGTCCTATGCTTCGTTGACGGGACATGCGCCGACGCCAGATAGGATTGAGCAGCTCTTAAAGGACATTTTGCAGGAGGAGGCGCGCCGGGCGATAACGATCGACCAGATTCAACGGCGGGTGGCCGAGCACTTCGACGTGCGATTGGCTGATATGACCAGTAAGCGGCGTCCGCAAAACATTGCTTTTCCGAGGCAGATTGCCATGTATCTAGCGCGTGAGTTGACGAAATCGTCCTTGGCGGAGATTGGCGATGCCTTCGGGGGCCGCGATCACGGCACGGTTTTACACGCGCACCGGTTGGTGAAGGGGAAGATTTTGGATGAAGAGAAAGTCCGGCAGGTGGTTTCTTTCCTCGATAGTCAGCTCCACCGTTGATTGAAATTGGTGAGTTAAAAGATTTGGCCTTCAGAGGAAGGCGATAATTGGGTCGGGCTGAGCTGTTTTCGTGCACGATCCGTAAGTTCCGTTGGCAAAATTGATTGCGTCGGCAAACGCATTCATTCATCTAACCCGTTGATTTAGCCCTTATGAAATTTAGCGTCAGCAAGGAGAAACTCCTCGAAGGTCTGCAGACTGTGCAGAATGTGGTGAGCACGCGTACTACGCTGCCCATCTTGTCCAACGTGTTATTGCAGGCCGTCGACGGTCAATTGCGCCTCACCACCACCGATTTGGATGTGGGGGTTTGCGGCAGCATCGATGCCCAAGTCGAGCGCGCCGGCGCCGCCACCTTGCCTGTCAGGCGTCTGGCCACCATTGTCCGGGAGTTGCCGGCTAGCGAAATTCAGGTGGATATCGATTCCAAAAACATCGCCTCCATCCGCTGCGGTCAGAGCTTTTTCAAAATCATGGGGCTGCCGGAGGATGAGTTTCCGCCGCTCCCGAAGTTTGAGAACGCTAAGGAGTTCAAGATCGCGCAGAAGGAATTAAAGGATGCGTTGAAGAAGACATCCTACGCGATTTCCACGGACGAGACGCGTTACGTGCTCAATGGGATCCTGTTTTCGTTCAAAGAGAACAAGCTCACCATGGTGGCCACCGATGGGCGGCGCCTTGCGCTGGTGGACATCGAGCTCGAATTCCCACGCAGCCAGGAAGTGGAGATCATCGTGCCGACTAAGTGCGTGACCGAGCTCCAGCGTCTGCTCAATGACACGGGGGATTTGCGGATGACCGTGGGCGAGAATCAGCTCGCGTTTGAGATCAACGGCACTTTGCTGGTTTCCAAGCTCATCGAGGGGAATTACCCGAACTATCGCCAGGTGATTCCAGGCGAGGCCAAGGAGCGGGTAACGCTCGAGCGCGAGGCGTTCCGGGACGCGGTACACCGTGTGTCGCTGCTCGCGAGCGAGAAGTCGAATTCTGTGAAATTGGTGTTCACGAAAAACAATATCGAGATCGCGGCCAACACCCCTGACATCGGCGAAGCGCATGAGTCTTTGGCCGTTTCCTATAAGGGGAAGGATTTTTCAATTGCCTTCAATCCTGAGTTTCTCATGGCGCCCTTGCGGAACCTGCCGAATGACGAAGTTTATCTCGATCTGATTGATGAGATGAGCCCGGGCGTGATCAAAATCCAGAGCCCGTTTCTTTACGTGATCATGCCGATGCGGATCACCTAGAGAATGCTTTTCTGCGGAGCCGAGCGGGGGTTGCGCCCCGCTCGTGGGCTGACGGCGTAGATCGGTTTTGAATTAGTTTTGGATTAGTTAGGATTAACGCAAAATCCCTTTGCAATTTCTGGCCGGCTCTGCGAAAGCTCTCGGCCCGCTGGTGAAAACCAGCATTTTAGTTTGCTCGCGTGGCGGAATTGGCAGACGCGTACGGCTCAGGACCGTATGGGGTAACCCGTGGAGGTTCGAGTCCTCTCGCGAGCACTTTTTTCAGCCCCTCTCGTCTCTGAGGGCGCTGCGGCAGCCCACCGCCGCTTTTAATCTAATCGTCTGCAGGTTCGCAGCCGGTGACTTGTTGGATAGCCCAACGCAGTTCCGCCGCGCTCACTGGCTTGCTGACGATGAGATCAATCGGCTCAGGATGATTGCCCGCGGCTTGCATCTCTTCTCCAAACCCCGTCAGCAAAATCACAGGCACCCGATTGGGTAAAGCGGCGATGGCCCGGGCGAGTTGTTCGCCGTTCATTTTGGGCATCGATTGATCGGTGATCACCAAGTCAAAGCTTTCGCTGCGAAAGAGCTCCAGCGCCGCTTCTCCATTGAATGCCGTGGCTGCGTGGTGGCCGTCCGCTTTCAAATATTCGCTGATGAGTTCGCAGATGATTTCTTCGTCGTCGGCGACGAGAACCCGCAGGCTGCGTTCGAGGTCGGCCAGCTTTTGAGGGGATGAGGTCGGAGTAGGGGCCATAGAAGGGAGGATAATAGAAAATGTCGTGCCGCGGCCTTTCTCGCTCTCGATCTCAATCGAGCCGCCATGCCGTTGGATTATACCATACACCACTGAAAGTCCTAGGCCGGTGCCAAGTTCTCCCTTGGTGGTGAAAAAAGGTTCCAGGCAGCGTTCGCGCTCGCTTTCGGTCATCCCGAAGCCGGTGTCAGTTACCGTGATCTTTGCGTCGGCTTCCTGAGTGGAGCTTGCGACGACGATCGAGCCGCCATCGGGCATGGCATCGACCGCATTGAAAATCAAATTGGTGAGAACCTCGCGCAGTTCAGCCGCGTTTCCTGAAATCTCCGGCACCGCCCCAATCTCGGTGGTAACGTTAATTTGAATGCCTTCGGCCTGGCACTTGCCTTTCCACTTCGGGGCGGTGAGCGAAACTGCCTGTGTGATCAGGTCGCTGATCTGGATGGCGACACGGATTTCGTTGCCACTGACGGGGCGATAGAAGTCGCGCAAGCGCCGCACGATGTGCGTGGCGTCCTGGGCGGCGTTGATGACGTGGCGTAGGTAATCGAGCTCCTTGGCGGGCGCATTGGCCTGCATATAGGGCAGAAGCAGTTCGCCGTAGCCGAGCATCATGGTCAGGGCATTATTGAAATCATGGGCAATGCCGCCAGCCATCATGCCTAGGGCGCTGAGGCGTTCCTGGCGGACGACGCGCTCCTGGGCGTCGCGCAACTCGGAGAGGGTCGATTCGAGCTGGGCGGTGCGTTCGCGCACCTGCATTTCGAGCTCCAGATTTTGCTTTTGGAGTTCGAGCCGGAGAAATCGGTTTTCGACCAGGTTCTTGATTCTCAGCACCACCTCGAAATGATCCAGGGGTTTGGTCACGAAATCCTTGGCGCCGCTGGCCAGGGCGCGCCTTTTGGTTTCGATGGTGATGTCGGCGGTGAGCACCAAAATGGGGAGGTATTCCTCCGAGGGAACGACCAGCTTGAGTTGTTCGATGACCTGGAACCCGTCGAGTTTGGGCATGTGGAGATCGAGCAGGACGAGGTCTGGCTTGAAATCCAGAAAGATGGGGAGGGCCTGCCTGGGGTCCGTGGTGCTGCGCACGATGGTGCCGCCGAACATTTCCAAAATGCGTTCGAGCAGCCGGACGTTGGACGGCTCATCGTCGACAATGAGCACTTTCGCTTTGCTAAGGAGGGGCTTAAACATGCGGGCTGTGGCCCCTCCGCCAAACCGTTTCGAACTCAGCCCGGAACGTTCGACAAGGGGGGCTGCCATGATATGCCTTTGTCTTTGCCGGCTGACGAGAAAATTTGGGTTCAAAAAATGATATCTGACAATAAAGGCCAGCGGGTACGCGCCATGTTCGCCTCCATTGCGCGGCGCTACGATTTTGCCAACCATTTGCTCAGCGGTGGCTTGGATTTTCTTTGGCGCCGACGTGCCGCCCGCTTGGTCCAAGCCTGGAATCCACGGCGCATTCTCGACCTGGCCACGGGCAGCGGGGATTTGTCCTTGCGCCTCAAGGTCGCCTGCCCGGATAGCTTGATTGTCGGGGCCGATTTCTGTCAGCCCATGCTCCAGATTTCCCGCGAAAAAGGGGGGCGAAACCTCGTGGTGGCTGACGGCCTGGCTTTGCCCTTTGCTGACGGGGCGTTTGATGTCCTCACGGTCGCTTTCGGTTTGCGCAACATGGCTTCGTGGCCGGATGCCCTTAGCGAAATGCTCCGCGTCATCCGGCCCGGCGGCCATTTGCTGGTGCTCGATTTCTCGGTGCCGCCGCCCCCATTGCGCTGGATCTACCGGCCGTATCTGCACTATGTGCTGCCTCGTCTGGCTGCGTTTGTAAGCGGGGAAAAGTCGGCTTACGATTATCTCGCGGATTCGATCGAGGTTTTCCCGCAAGGCGCCGCCATGTGCCAGCTCATGAATGAGTCGGGCTGGGTCCGGCCGCAGTGTCATGCGCTCTCCGGAGGCATCGTCTCGCTCTACGTGGCGGAACGCCCCATAGGGTCAGGCCTTGAGGCTTGAAGGCTCTTGCGGGGCTGTTTCAGGGTCTGGCCGGCAGCCAATGTTGCCGATATCAGAAATTGTTTATGAAAATCAAGATCCTGCACTCCCTCGTTCCCGCCTTCGTGGCTTTGGCTCTGCCTTTGGCTGCTTTTGGCGCGGAAAAGAAAATGCCCGCTGCCCCTGCCGATAAAGCCTCGGAACCGACCGCTGCTGCGGAAAAAAGTGGGCCACACGCCGGGACAAAACTGCCTTATCAAGGCAAGGTATCGGCCGTCGATGCCACGGCAAAAACATTCAGCATCAAAGGGAAAGACAAAGATCGGGTATTTGTGCTGACCGACACCACCAAGATCACCAAAGATGGCAACCCGGTGGAGATCGGATCCATCGCCTCAGGCGAGACTGTGCGTGGTCAGGCGATCAAGGTCGGCGAGAACTGGGAAGCCGCCAGCGTCATGCTCGGCGAGAAGGTTGCCGCCCCGAAAACCAAGAAAACCGAAATGAAAGCCGAGCCTAAAAAGTAGCGCGGCAGTTTCAGCGTCGTAAACTGGCGTCTCATCCACTGGCACCTGGAACTCGATTCCGGGTGCCAGTGGCTTTTTTTTAAAGGAGGAAGGATGACGGATGAAGGATGAGGGATGAGGGATGAGGGATGGGAAACCTCCGGAAGTAACGACGCCTGCGGTCTCCGAATTTTCATCCTTCATCATTCATCCTTCATAATTCCTAAAAGAACGGAGATGCGGCCGAGCCTTGCCTCCAGCCTAAACCGACCTTGACCGGGCTGTGGGGCAGCGGATAATTGGGGTGTTTTGAAACCACCCTTTTTCTCAAGGCTAAGCCCTAGCCGACTTTCGTTGTTGTTGCTTTCGTTCGCAGTTGTTGGATGCTCGTTTAATGATCCCCGGTATAACGGGGAGACGGTTTATCTGGGCGGGTTTAAGAGCCGCGTAAAGGAGCAGAAACGCGCCAATTACGATGATGTTTCCTACTGGGACGGCGATCGGGCTCCGGGTGCCGCTTCGGTGAAAATCGTGGTTTCGCAACAGCGCGCTTACTTTTACAAGGGCGGCGAGTTGGTGGGGATTTCAATCCTATCCACAGGTCGTGAAGGTCACGACACCCCCACTGGGTCCTACAAAATCCTGCAAAAAGACATCGATCATAAGTCCTCTCTCTATGGCGATTATGTCGATAAGGAGGGCACGGTGATTCAGAAAGACATCGATACCAGCAAGGATCACAAGCCCCCGGGCGCGATTTTTGACGGAGCCCGGATGCCGTTTTTCATGCGGATCACCGGCGGGGTGGGGATGCATGAGGGGTTTCTTCCTGGGTATCCTGCCTCGCATGGCTGTATCCGGATGCCCGGGTTCATGGCGCAAAAGTTTTTTGAAAATATTGCCGTGGGCAGTCCTGTGGTGATCGTTCCCTAAGCGCTCGCTACCAAGAAGATACAATATGAGTGTCCCTGCCATTTCTGTTCAAGCCGCGAGCCAACTCCTGGCCGCAGCCAAATCGCCGCGGCTCATCGATGTGCGGGAGCCCGAGGAGTGGGCGACCTGTCATATCGCGGGAGCCGATTTGCTGCCGCTCTCTCAATGGCCGGCGATCGTCGGCACGCAGCTCACCGATCTCTCGCAGCCGCTGATTATCCATTGTCATCACGGCGGCCGGTCCGCGCGAGCTGCGGAGTTTCTTTTGCGGAGCGGTTTTACCGATGTGAAAAATCTCAGCGGCGGGATCGATGCCTGGTCGCTTCAGATCGATCCCTCGATCGCTCGGTATTAACGCCGAGGCGCGGCGGTCATGAAATAACGCCGAGATGTGCGGCGCTCATGAAATAACGCAGAGGCGCAGAGAGGCGGAAATGACGGATGGGACAGAGGCGCGAGGTTATTTTAGGAGCCCTAAGGCTCGTGTACCCGCTTCCGATCCCATCCGGCCCTTCAGTCCTCTGCGTCTCTGCGTTAAATCCCCTGAGCGTTAAATCCCCCGGTGCTACAGCCCTGCGTTATTGTTGGCGGCCACGCGGGACGCCACTTTGAGCCTGAGCGCGTTGAGGGCGATGAAGCCGCTCGCATCGCTTTGATTATAGGCGTTGGTCGGGTCGGCCTCCGTCGTGGCGATCTCGGGATTGTAAAGGCTGAGTGGGCTTTTGCGGCCGGCGGCGATGACGTTGCCTTTGTAAAGTTTCAGCCGGACCACGCCGCTGACATTTTTTTGGGACTCGGTGATGAAGGCCTGGAGCGCCTCGCGTTCCGGCGCGAACCAGAAGCCGTTGTAGACCAGGGAGGCGTATTTCGGAACGAGCGAGTCCCGCAAATGCATAACTTCGCGATCCATGGTGATGGACTCCATCTGGCGGTGCGCATAGTGCAAAACGGCGCCGCCCGGGGTTTCATACACGCCGCGCGATTTCATCCCGACAAAGCGGTTCTCAACCATGTCCACCCGGCCCACTCCATGGCGGCCGCCCAGTTTATTAAGCACCCGCATGACGTTCAGCGGCGAGAGGCTGGCATGGCCGTCGCCATCAAAACTGACTCCATTGCCGATCCCCAGGTCATGGAGCATGGCGTCCAGGCCGGCGAATCCCAGCCCCACGCAATTGCCTTTTTCAAACACCAATTCCACATACTCCGCCTTGTCCGGCGCATCCTCGGGGGACACGCTCAGTACATACATGTCGCGGTTGGCTTCCGCACTGGCATCAAACCACGGGTCTTCCAGAATCCCGCTCTCGAAGCTGATGTGCAGTAGGTTGCGGTCCATCGAATAGGATTTCTTCGCCGACGCTTGCACGGGAATTCTGTTGGCCGCCGCGTAGGCGATCATTTCCGCCCGACCAGGAAAGCGGTCGCGGAAATGTTCCAGGCGCCAAGGCGCGATAATTTGCAATTCGGGGGCCAACGCGGCCGCAGTGAGCTCAAACCGCACCTGATCATTGCCTTTGCCGGTGGCTCCATGGGCCACCGCGTCCGCGTTCTCGGCGCGCGCGATCTCCACCATGCGCTTCGCGATGAGCGGGCGCGCGATGCTGGTGCCCAGAAAGTATTGGCCCTCGTAAATGGCGCCGGCCTGGATCATTGGGAAGATAAAGTCCCGTGCAAATTCTTCGCGCAGGTCGTCAATGTAACATTTGCTCGCGCCTGTATTCAGGGCTTTCGCCTCCAGTCCATCGAGTTCCTCTTCCTGGCCGACATCGGCACAGAACGCGATGATCTCGGCGCTATAAGTTTCTTTGAGCCAGGTGAGAAGGACGGAAGTGTCGAGACCTCCGGAATATGCGACGACGATTTTCATAAAAGGGCGGAAGTCTTAGCTGCGGATCGCGGCGGTGGAAATACGGATTTTCGGTTTCTACAGGACTTGCGCTTCATAGCTTCCATGAGTTCGCTCTCACTCATCCCGTAGCTGTTTGTGAAGTTCCCAATGCCATACTCCGCGCGCCTTTGGAGCTGAGCTTGTAAAGACTCGGAGCGGCGCCCCCGATACGCACCTCGGCGAGGATCGCTCCCGGGAACGCCTCCCAAACGCCGCGCTTGGTCTTGGCCCCCGCACCATCGACTTGCGATCGGTGTTGCGATGCCTCGGATTGAGCAAGAAACAATGCGCAACAAACGCACATCGAAGTGCCACGTCTTTCCTCAGATTGGGGCTGATAAAAACCCTCCCGCCTTTGGCCTGAAATGATGCGCAAAATCTCCAACCTCGTGGAGAAATTAGAAAAAATCAGCCGCAGGTTTGAGCCCCATGTTTGCGACAAATTTAACCAATCTGCTTGCGGAGTGGATTGAATCTCCTTACTTCAGCGCCCGCTTGTCAGCCGAGATCTCTGCCCATGGGAAAACTGCTTTTATCAGCATAACGGCATGCCGAGTGTTTATTCCCAATTTCAATTCCAAAAAGAAGGCCGAGGCCGTCCTTATGTCCATCGTTTCAATTTAAAACTTCTTCGCCCTGGCCTTCCTCGGGCTCGCCGCTCAGCTCTGCGCTCAAACCGCTCCGGCCCCCACCACCGGCTCGCTCCTGCGCGATACCTACACAAATATCCCGGGCTATATAGTCTCGGACCTGCGCGCTTCGAGCGCGTTTCGCACCGGCACCTACGCCTCCCGCTCACTGACCACAGGTGCCGAGGCCCCCGTCAACACGCTCAATAACTTCGGCCAGCGTCTGCGCGGCTGGATCACCGCCCCGGTCTCGGGCGATTACACCCTCTATATTGCCAGCTCTTATAACGGCGAACTCTGGCTCGGCACCAGCGACAGCAAGTTCAGCAAAGCACTGGTCGCAGACGTTCCGTATCAAACAGCGCTCCGTGCGTGGACCACGTATCCCTCGCAAACCTCTGCGGCGATCACCCTCGTCGCCGGCCAACGCTATTATGTGGAAGCGCTCTCACAGGACAGTAACAGCACCGAGCACCTCTCTATCGGCTGGAAACGGCCCGGCGCCACGGCCATCGAAGTCATCCCCGCCCAATATCTCACCAGCTTCGCCGCGACAGCCGACGATTTGAATGATAACGACATCCCCGACGCCTGGGAGGCTCAGTATGGCTTGGTCGCTCCCAACAACGCACCCCTGGCCGATCCGGACGGCGACGGAGTTCCCAATTGGATGGAATTCGTGGCCGGCACCTCGCCAATCAGCGCCTCCACCAACGGCGTCACCCCGGACAGCACCGGCCTTCGCGGCTTCCTCTCCCGGGAAATCTGGACCGGCATCGCGGGTGCCGCAGTTTCCGATCTCACCTCAAATCCCAAGTTTTTCGCCACGCCAAATATCCGCGATTACGTCACCTCGGCGGAATCCCACTACGACTTCGGCGACAACTTCGGCGAGCGTCTCCGGGGCCGCGTGATCGCCCCTGTCTCCGGCCAATACACCTTTTGGATCAGTGGCGATGACGCCTGCGAGCTGTGGCTTTCCTCCAGCGACAGCAAATTTCAGCGCACCAAAATTGCCGCAGTCAACGGCTGGACAAACTTCCGTTCCTGGGCACAAGAGGCTGCGCAGCGTTCCGCACCCGTCACCCTCGTCGCCGGCCAGGAATATTACATCGAGATCCTGCATAAAGAAGCGGGCGGCGGCGACTACGTCAGCGTGGCGTGGAATTATCCCGGGCAAACCTTCCAGATCATCCCCGGCAATGCGCTGCGTTCTTACGCCCCAGATCCCAACGACAATGACGAAGACGGGCTGCCTGATGACTGGGAATTGGCCATGGGCCTTAATCCCGCCGACAACGGCTCCATCAACATCAACAACGGCGCCTATGGCGATCCCGATGCCGACGGTATCGATAACCTCACCGAATACATCACCCACGGCGATCCTCTCCACAAAGGCGGCAACCTGGGCATGCTCCGATACGAGCGGTGGCTCCTCCCTGCGTCTGCCGGCAAAATCGCCGACCTCACCCTCAGCGGCGCGCTCGCCCGGACCCCGGATTTCAGCGGCTACGTCAACATCGCCGAAACCCCGCGCAACGTGGGCGACAACTACGGCACAAGGCTCCGGGGCGTCGTCACCGCGCCGGTCACCGGCAACTACCAGTTCGCCATCGCCAGCGACGACGCCGGCGAGCTCTGGCTCAGCGACACCGTGAGCAGCTTCCGCAAACACCGCATCGCCTACGTCGCGGGTTGGACTGATTACCGGAATTTCACGGCCAACCCGTCCCAGCTCTCCGCGCCCATCGCCCTCGTCGCGGGGCAGAAATATTACGTCGAAGGTTTGATGGTCGAAGCCCGCGGCGAGGACCACCTCTGCATCGCCTGGAAACTTCTCGATCAACCCCAGGAAATCGCGCTCAGCACATTGAGCGTGATCGGCACCCAATATATATCGACGTCCAAGCTCAATCCGCTTGATCTCGATGGAGACAGCTTGCCTGACAGTTGGGAGCTCGCCCATGGCCTCAACCCTAACGATGCCACTGGCAACAACGGCGAGTATGGCGATCCGGACCGCGACGGCCTGCCTAACTTGCAGGAATACCAGATGGGCTCCGAACCCATGGTCGCAGGCGGCATTCCAGGATTTATGCAGCGTCAAATCTGGTGGGGGATTGGCGGTGGCTACGTCAGCGATTTGGTCGCCAACCCCAAGTTCCTGCAACGGCCTGATGTTATTGGCGTCATCTCAGGAGCTGAGGCTGAACAAAATATCGGCGATAACTACGGGCAAAAGCTTCGGGCTTTGATCAAGGCTCCGGTCACTGGCGACTATACGTTCTGGATTGCCAGCTCAAGTAATAGCGAGCTCTGGGTTTCCTCGGATGAACGCAAATTTCTAAAGACAAAAATCGCGGGGATCGAAGGCGACGTCACCATGCCAAACGGCCTCACTGGCGTCAGGGAATGGAATAAATATATCAGTCAGAAATCTCAGCCGCTGCACCTGATCGCCGGACAAAACTATTTTATGGAGGTCCTGCATAAGGCCGCAACGGGCCTTGACCATGTATCTGTCGGCTGGAGTTACTTGGATGCTAACACGGGTCAAGTAACTGCCTTGCAAGTCATCCCCGCCAGCGCGCTGACATCCTTTGGCCGGGACGCGGACGACCAAAATGATGACGATATTCCAGATAGCTGGGCGCAACTCTATGGATTGAATCCCGCCGACAACGGCTCCATCGATCCTAATCAAGGCGCTAACGGCGACCCCGATCACGATGGACTTACCAATCGTCAAGAATGGCTGAATGGAACCAACCCTTTAGTCGCAGATACCGACGGCGACGGAATCCCAGATGGCGATGAGGTGCACGTCTATGGCGCCAACCCACTGACCCGGGACATAGCGGCGTTCACAGCAGTCGCTAACCTCACCGGAGCCCAAGGTATAGCAACCTCTGGACAGTGGACGAAAAACAGCGTTACAGGCAGCGTCACGGGCCCGCGCGGTTCCATAGATTTCACCTTCGCGCTCCCCGTCGACGGAGTTTACGCCATCAAAATCGCAGCGGTCTCATCTAACACCGCTTCCACGGCACGCTATAAGTTGGTGGTATCAGTCGATGGCATAGTCATAGATCGACTCCAAGCTACGCTGGCTCCAAAGCAAGCCATCAACGAAACCGTCTTATTGCCATGGCTAAAGCTCGGCAATCACACCGTACGCGTCTTCTTCGATAACCCGCAGTTCGCACGTTCCCTCACCATTAACTCTGTCACTCTGCTTAAGGCCGAAGGCCCTGACCTTGATTCTAACGGCATTGCTGACTGGTTGGATCAGAAGCTTGCTCACAGAAATACTGTGCTAACCCAGTCCGGTGTCAGCCTCACATCGCCCATCTGCATTCAAGGAACCGGCACATCTAACTATGTGCAGATAAATCAGCCCGCCCCGATAAAGTCGGCACCTAACAGCCAATGGTTTGCCAATGTTGATCTGCCTGTGGATGGCTCCGCGCTGCTTGCTGATTTCAGTCTTGAAAACGGCGCGGTGCATATCGCCAAAACCATCGCCTGGGCACCTGTAAATATACTGGCTCTCGGAGACCTCACTATTCGCAAGGGCGACGCACTGCGCCTGACGGGCTACGCAGGCCCGACTGCGGACCAAGGAACTGTCGAGCTGTTTCTCAATGGCCTATCGATAGCCAAAACCACCGCCGACTCGCCGATCGTCTGCCATTTTGATCAAGCCGGCACGTTCCTGCTCAAAGCCAGCTATCAAGCACTCGACGGCATCAAATCGGAAAAGACAGTGACTCTCAAAGTCGTAACCGCAGCATTCAACGACAGTCCCATCATCGTCGTGGACCAAGCCCGCGACTGGGATAACACGCTCATTCCCGCCGGAACCGTGGTGGAGTTCGACGCTGAACTTCCAGTGCTGGCAACGCCCATCACCACTGGCGGCATGCGATATCGACTGTCGGTTCCTGATCTAAACACAAGATATGTCGTCGCCAGGCTCGGCGTGAATGGGCCGATTTTGGCTCAAACCATCATACGCCCTGAACAGGTCTTCTCAGCCGAAGACACCACGATCCAGGAGATCGCGCGTTACCCAGATGGCAGCCGCTTGGTTGCGATGGAAATCGTCGCGGAAAATCTCCAGGCCGACTCCAAGATTCAGTTAGATATTTTCGTCGGCGGCGTTGTCTTTCAGGATACAGGATCGACCAGCAAGACCTTAACGAAATCTAACTGTAATGCGTTAGGCGTCGTTACTGTCTATTTCGTGCAGAGCGCCACGTCCAATACCGCCACCTGTCATCGCCTGACAATCTACCAAGGCACCGGGGCAATTGGGACGAGGGATCTGGAGTAATGAAGCCGTTCCGATTCGCCATACTCATAGCGGCTACGGCTTTACTCGCCGCGGTCGTTAGCTATCTCATTGCGGCCCGCACGGTTCAGCCTCACCCGGTGGAATCGGTCGTGATCACATCGACGCCCGCTTCTGCGCTCGATCTGCGCCGTAGTTCGCCTGCTGCCATTCAATCTGTCCGGGACCAAGTCTGGAAACTGGTCGAGCCCAAGCGCGACCTCACCACTGATTCCGGGGCCGTCGAACGGTTCCGGCATTTGTCAGAAATCACGGGAACCCTGTCAGATCATGAAGTCGACGAGTGCTGCAGGTTCCTCAGCGAAGTGAGGTCGATCGACGGCATTCGTGATGGCATGTTGGATACGATTAAGAACGCCCTTATCAATCGCTTGTCCGCACAGATCAACGCGATACCCCAGCTCAGCAACGCGCTGCTTGTTATCCAATACGATGCCAGCCAGTCCGACGTGATGCGTGATTACGCCATTCAGCATTTGTCAGATTGCTTCGATTCGCTGCCGGATCCGGAGTCAGTAAAAGCCGCTTTCTGGGCGCGGACGGACGAAGGCAAAGCGACTATCGGAGCCACCGCTCTATTAGCGCTCAATCGTATCGGTGAAGATCATAAACTTACCCAAATTGAACTCCGTCAATTGGAGGCAAAAGCGCAGGCGCTGCTAGCATCCGTTACTGCAACGGAGCCTTCAAAAATGGCTGGGCTTGAAATTCTGCGGCGGAACAAAAGCAACCAAACCCTCAAGTGGGCGAAGGAGCTCCTGCATAGCCAGCTATCCTATCCCCTGACAGTTGCATCCATCGGGGCCATTGGTGAACTGGGCGGTGCGCCGGAAGCGGCCTTGCTCGCCGACTTCAAACCTGGGGCGCCCACTCGATACGCCTCAACTCTTACAACCGCTTTACAGGCAATCGAAGGACGATTGCCAATTTTAGATAAATAGAATCATGAGTTTCAAGTATTTGAATAAGTACAGCTATATTCAGGCGCTCTGCGCGATTCTTTTGGCATTGCCGATTGCGCTGTATGCCGGCGGGCTCACTAATGTTAAGTCAGAGCCGACGCTAACTGTCACCTTACCTGAGGTTATTATAGTCAACAAGGATGACGTGAATGGGAATGACGTATGGGATAAGGATGAGGGCGGGGACAACGCTACGACTGTGGCAAAGTTAGTCAAGGTGACGGTTGCCGTGGGAGATACTCCTGATTACACAAAGTCAGCCGATCTGTCGGCTTCCGGAGGTTCCTATAAGTTGTGGAAAGATAACTTAAAGTCGGCAGAGTTCGTTCCCGGCAGCGTGAAAATCAATGAAACCCTTGATTTTTACGTAGAAGGTTTGAAAGAAACCGATTTAGCTACGGATTTCGTTGTCCGGCTTGATTGGTCTGAGGGCCAAGCAAGCTTGTCTAAAGAAGCCAAAGCGGGAATTTGGGACGTTGACTTGGTGGTCGGCGATACAGCTAAGCTGTCGTCCGATGAAATCGTCCAGAAAGACAAAGTGGAGAATTCGTCAAAACCTGAAAACCCCGGTGTCATTGTGCTGAAGAATAACGGTTTCGCGGATGGCTTGGGAATAGCCGGGGCGGAGGCTCAGTCCAAAGCCACGCTCGTCCCTATTACTGTGAAATTTAATGGCCAGTTTGATCCGGCCACAGCAGAATTGACTATAGATTACGGGAGCGCATCGATTCCGCGATTAGATTCCGACGACGGTGGCTCGATCCATCAGGATAAGAACGCGAGCGGGGCCCCCGTATTCACACTAAACGCGGGCGGACTTCGGTTATGGAAAACGTCAGGCCCTGAACATGACGGCCATGGTGTTAATGATAAAGTTGCTCCGGGCGATTTCATCCCATCCGGGGATTCGATTGAGTGGAAGACATTATCGAGTCAATCGACCATGACGTTGTATGCGGAATACGTCGATACGGAAGGGGCTGGTGCTGCTGGCCAACGCTCCATTAATCTTGCCGCAAAGACCTCAATTTCTGTATCGGATCCGAATTCAAGCGCCGGCACTTCGACGTCGGCGGAAGTGACGTCGACAGATGTAGCGAAGGTGTTCCTCCTGCCAGTGGAGTTAATCGATACCAAAGACAAAGTTTTGGACGATCAAGCCCCGCAAGGAACCACTATCACGGCGGCGATGCGCGATGTGAACATTGAGCAAAAGGCAACGGTTAATGAACAGAAAGAGCGGAGCATTGCTTGGATAGAACCGCACGGCGCAGATGATGCCAGCAACGCGCCAGACATGCCGCAATTGATGCTTCGGTTCCGTGGCACGGAGCAGATGGGGCTTAAGATCAAATGGAAGCTGGAAGTTATCTACAACCGACCGCGTGGAACAAACCCGGATGTCACTCAGATGACAGCACAAGACGAAGTGTTCGTTCCGAAGAAAGCAAGTGGCAGCCAGCCTTGGAAGGAAGAAGCCTTGGACGGAGTTTTAGAAATCTTCAATCACCCGGATTGGATAGCTGCGTTACAAGACAAGGGGTTCTTCGGCGGCGAGGCGAAGCTGATCTATCAATTGCTGAAATCTGACGGAAGCGCGTTGGGCACGGAATCAACCATGTTGTTCAGCATTGGCGGCAGAAATCCCGAGGACAACCTAGCGAAAGCTTACATCGATACAAAAGCCACGGCAGCGGATAGCCGCCTGACCCGCCTTTCCTATGCTACTGGCAGACACGAATCGAAGGACTACAACGGCGGGGGAAGCCGCTACAACCAATTTTGGGAAGGCTACGCAAGACGCTATCGGATTGACCACCGTCGCGGTGATCCGCTCTGGTGCAAAAGCCCTGATGAGGAAAGTGCGGGAGGCTTCGGCATCTTCCAGATTACTGGAAACCTTTCAAGCCAGTTTGCCGTTATACCTCGCGAACAAATGTGGAATTGGCAGAAAAATGTCGATGCCTACGTCACTATCGTGAAGACTGGAGGCAGTGCCGCGAAAGGTTCCGCGATGGATCGATTCATTGCCGCAGTTGCCCGGACTTATCCATCGGACAATGAAGCGCAAACTTCGCCAACGAGCTTCTCGTATGATGGGGGCAGTTATGATGCATGGGAGATGGGATCAATCACGCTTTACAACGGCGCGGGCGGATGCCCTCAAAGCAAATTAAAGAATTCTGCTGGAAAGTGGAGCACCCTTACGAACCCTTGGAAATATGACGGATCAGGAGCGGCTGGTTCTAGATGGCGATACAATCAAAACAGCAATAATTACCTCCATGAGGTTATCCAAGAAAAGTAAGTTAACACTATGAAAACCTTAATCATTATATCATGTGCTATTTGCGCGTTCGCGTTTGATGCTAAAGCGGAAACGACCACTGATCCCGTTCAGAACTTTAAAGCTGAGTGGGATCTTGAGGGTGTCACAAAAATCTTCAAGCTCGAAGCTGATATCAACAATGACGGCCTCATCGATATACTTTTATCGACGGGAAAAAGTGATCCACCAGATGGCGATGAGTTTGGCTGGCAGTTATACATTGCAAAAGTTGGAGGCGGATATGTTATCGCTCCCTTAAAGACCGAAACGGGGTTTGATCCGAACTCACTACCGAGCTTTAAGAAAACTCGATATAAGATCGGCTTCATTCCTGAAATCAACGGCCATGGTTTGTTGTATTTATCGTGCGGGCGTGGCGGGCAGGCAAAGTGCCAGCTCAAAGCAATCGTGATCGAAGGGGATGCGTGGAAGGAAATCCCGATAGGCGAGCCAGTGAACGCGGAAGAAAATTTCGACCAACTTGCCGCACGCTTCGCGACTCCCCCGACACCCGCCATTCAGGAAATCAATCCTTAACTCACTGGCTGGTTTCCACAACGGAATATTTGTTCTTCGTGATTGCCTTTTCCCAGAGGCTCAACCACCTCCCGGAAGATCGTCGCTCCGCACCGCCAAGCATGCCACTGGCGGCTGATCACGCGAGCTGACTTACTTGACTATCTTACAGGTGCAGACGATCCCGCTATGAGGGCGCTCTTTGAGCAAAACCTAAAATGGAAGATAGACGGCAGCGAGCAGGCCGCTCACGAAGCCGATTATGGGAATGAACCGGCCGAGGATAAGCATCGCCATCTGTTCGTCGAAGTGCTCTCGAAGTCGGGAGGCGATACTGTCGATAGGCTAATAATCACGGTTGTTCCACGATCTACAAAGACAAAATGGGATGCTTGGTATCCCACTGAAAAGGCGGATATGTCTTGGCTGGCCGAACTTCCACCGATGTTTTCGTGGATCGAAATAACGGTCGGTCCTGATGGTTTTCTTCCGCGCCCCGATCGAAACTTCAATCCGTTTCTCTACGCCGTTCCCCACGCTATCGACCTTTTCTATCATCCGGGTGCCGCCTATGAAATGCGTTCGTACGCAACTCCGAACAATCACGGCGGTCAGGTTTGCTATGATTCTAGCGGGCATATCATTACGTCGGGAATGAGTTCCGGATCGGCGGATAGGGAAGCGCCAGCTCCTGCACAGTTAAATGGAACAAAGCATCGAGATGCCGATGTGAAGCCGTTTATTTGGGCTGCGCAGCTCGACGGCAATCCCGTAGAAGGCATCGAAGGAAATCTCATTCAGGGAATTCTTCCCTATACAAATATGACAGCTCCGATGCTGTATAAAGGTGACTATATCAATAAGTACCTGGAAGTTCGCCCGCCAGTGCCAAATAATAAGCCGATGCTCACTCCAGGGGCTATGCCATGAGAAGATCTCGAGTAACAATAGTCGTTGTGCTGGCAGTAGGAGGGATGGCCTTATTGTTCGCTCTCAAGCGTCCCAATACCACGAAGTCCGGCGACGAGCGCCTGATATCCGAAGGTCTAGAAAGTCCTGCGCAACATATAGCGTCCCCAAGTTCGGTGGGCACCTCTTCCTCTACGCCGCTTCCAAAGTCTGCGCAAAATACGGAAAAAATGCCGTTAAATACAATCCCTAGCGTGCTTAAAGCTGGAGGACTGGAATTGCCGGTAGTGATAGCGGGCGA
>JAYTYG010000040.1:0-7727 GCA_043742585.1 Spartobacteria bacterium | reverse complement strand
CTCCAGGTTGATGATGGTGAGCATGGTCAATCCTGCGGCCAGTAGCGCGCTCTGCCAGTGGGCGGTGCGTGGCATGAGCCAGAGGGCCACGGCGCGCGCGCTCAGGACGATGGTTATACAGAGCAGGGGCAGCGCGCAGGGGACCGGCCCGAGTTGTTTGCCGAGTCTGGCCGTATAATGGATGGGGCCCAGCGGGAACTGGGTTTTGACGCTGATCCACGCAATGAGGATGGCGACGATGAACGCGCCCAGCGCCCAGCGTCTGGCCCGGTTAAGGCCCTCGGCTTCAATGAGTTGCCGATAGACTTGAATCGATGCAAGGGCGATCCAGACGGGATCCAGGAATTGGAGGAAAGCCTGGAGCGCAGCGCGGAGTCCCGGGTTCTGGACCCAGTTTTGGACTTCTACTGGGCCAATGCCCGCAACCCAGACCGTTCCCAGGAGGGCCGTCCAAACCAGAAAGAGTGTCCAGAGACTGGCCAGCAGCGGCTCCATGGCCGTGAGTGCCTGGGCTGAAAAAGAGTCGGGGCGACGCATGTGATTCGATGCCGCTCAGGCAAGGAATGACAGGTGCCGCCCCGACTGAGGAAAGGCTCTTAATTGAGCTAAATGGACTTCGGCAGCCCTTGCTGATTGAGGCTGTTGATGGCCACCCGGATTTCTTTACTTAACTCGGCGAGCATCTCCCGGGTGATTTCGATCTTTTCGGCCCGGTATTGCGCCCAGGCTTGGTTGGTGGCTTGGAGTCGTTCCAGGGCTGCCTGCACGTAGGCGCGTGCGTTTTCATTGAGGCCGGGGGCTTTGAGCGTCTTTTCAAAGAGGCGCTGGGCTTCAGCCAGTTCGGAGAGCAGGATTTTTTCTGAAGGCACGCGGCGCAGCTTTTGGGCGAGCCCGAGTTTTGAGAGCGACCAGATGATCCATTTGGTGGGGTCGAACTGCCAAGGTTTTACTCCGTTGCGATAGTCGTGTTGGAATTCGTGGTGAAAATTGTGGTAACCCTCGCCGAAGGTGAAGATGGCCGTGATCCACGAGTCGCGGGCGCTGCAATCCGAGGAATAGGGACGGCGACCGATGTAGTGGCAGAGGGAGTTAATGCAGAAGGTGCAATGCTGCAGGAAAACCACGCGCGCCACTCCGCCAATGAGAAATGCCCCGAGTGCGGAGCTCCAGCCGCCCCAGAAATAACCGAGGACGGCAGGCAGGAGAAAGGCGACGCTGGCACCGATCCAATGGATGTAACGGTGCTGAAACATGACCAGGGGATCCTTCTGGAGGTCAGCGACGTTGTCGAACGGCGGCGATGGCTTGAGCTTGAAGAGCAGCCAGCCGATGTGGGCGTGGAACAGGCCCTTGTTGATGTCATACGGATCTTCGTCGTGATCCACAAACTTGTGGTGGGTGCGGTGCTCGCAGCACCACAGCAACGCCGAGTTTTCGAAGGCGCCGGCCCCGAAGATGAGCGTGAACAGCTTTACCGACCAATGCGCTTGGAAGGAGAGATGGGAGAAGAGGCGGTGATATCCGAGGGTGATGGAGAAGCCGCAGGCGCAGAACATCACGAAAAAGAGGGCGGCTTGGAACCAATCCAGGCCGAACTTCCAGATGTAAAGCGGCACGGCAGTCAGGGACAGGAGCAGGGTGCCAATGAGGAACGAGCTCGTAATCCAGTTAACTTTATCGAAGGGAATGCGTCGGAACATAGATTGTAGGTGGCGGCGAACTAGCCGCGGGGAAAAAGGTGCGGATACATAGTCGGGAACAGCGGCTTGCGCAATCGCAAAAGTCTTGTTGTGCCTTCTGCCGTTCCGCCCCTAAGTTAGCCTCATGTCATTTTTGGATTTTGGTCTTATCGAGGCCGTGGAGCGCGGCGTGCAGTCTATGGGTTACGTTGACGCCACGCCCATTCAGTTGCGCGCCATCCCCGTGATCCTGTCCGGAAGGGACGTCATGGCCAGTGCTCAGACCGGCACCGGTAAAACGGCGGCCTTCGCCCTGCCGATCCTGCACCTGCTTAAATCCCACGGCACTTGCCGGTGTCTGATCCTCGAGCCGACCCGCGAGCTTGCCGCCCAGGTGGAAACGGCGTTTCGCGATTACGCGCGTCACATGGATCTTCAGGTGGCGCTCATTCAGGGCGGCGTGGCTTTTGGAAAGCAGCGCGAAGATTTGAAGACCGCCGATATTATCGTGGCGACGCCGGGCCGTCTGATCGACCTCATGGAGCAGGGCGATGTGTCGCTCAAAGACATCCAGTATCTCGTGCTCGATGAAGTCGATCGCATGCTGGATATGGGCTTTTTACCCCAGGTCCGCCGGATCGTGGAGAAATGTCCGAAGAGCCGTCAGACGATGTTTTTTTCGGCGACATTGCCGCCGGAGATCCAGACCATGACGCAGTGGGTGCTGACGAATCCTGAGGTGATCGAGATTGGCGCGTGCCGGATGCCGGCGGAGACCGTGACGCATGCGCTGTATCCTGTGGCCAAGGATCAGAAGTTTGACCTGTTGATTGCGCTGCTTGAGCGCACGAAATTCGAGAGCTGCATCATCTTCACGAGCACGAAGATTTACGCCGATAGGATCGCCCAGCAACTTCAGGATCTCAAACACGCAGTGGTGGCGTTGCACTCCAATCGCACCCAGCGCGAGCGGGTCGAGGCTCTGGAAGGTTTCAAGTCCGGCAAATACGAGGTGCTCGTGGCCACGGATATTGCGGCGCGCGGCCTGGACATCGCCGGAGTGAGTCACGTGATTAATTACGATGTGCCGGGGCATCCGGAGGATTATGTGCATCGGATCGGACGCACGGGGCGGGCGCAAAATGTGGGCGACGCTTTTACATTGTTTACTGCGGAAGAACTCGATTCGGTGCGCTCCATTGAGCGCTTCATCGGGGCGAGCATCCCGCGGCTGAAGCTGGAAAACTTTTCCTACATCTACACCGCAGTGTTTAACGAAGATAAAGTGGCTCCCGGCGGTGTCGGTAAAGGTGTGCGGACCTTGCGTGGCTATTCCTTCGGCGCCCGGCGCAAGCGCTAGGGGCGGCGGTTGCAATGAATGCAGTTTCGCAGTCGAGCCTCGTTTCCTCCGCGCCTTGCGTTGAGCCGAATGCCGTTGGAATTAGGACTTATCGCAACTCGCAGAGCCGCAGAGAGGTAGGCTCTACGGCCTCACCACTGGGGTTGGATTCGCTCCTCGGACGCTCAGCGCGCGCGCGCGGTGATGGCTTCGATGGCCCATTGGGCGTGCTCGGCGATGAGGGGCTCGGTGTCCAGCGCCGCGCTTTGTAGCGCAGGCAGATCGTGCTCGGTGCCGACGTTGCCCAACGCCACGCATACGTTGCGCAGAAAACCCCGGCGTTTAATGCGCTTGATCGGGGATTTTTTAAAAAGCTCGCGGAAACTCTCCGCGCTCAGCGCCAAATATTCGCGCAGGGCCATGCCATGGACAAATGGGCGCGCCGCAAACGCCGCTTCCTGCGAACTCCGGGCGAACCGGTTCCAGGGACAGGCTTCCAGGCAATCGTCGCAGCCATAGATGCGGTCCCCGATGAGCGGCCGCATTTCCAATGGGATACTGCCTTTGAGCTCAATGGTCAGGTAAGAAACGCAGCGGCGCGCGTCGAGCTGCTGGGGGCCGGTGATGGCGGCAGTGGGGCAGGCCGTGACGCACCGCGTGCAGTTGCCGCAGCGATCCACCGCAGGCTGGTCCGGCGCGATTTCGAGCGTGGTCAGGAGTTCGGCCAAAAAGAACCAGGTGCCCAGCTTGGGATGAATGAGCATGGTGCTTTTGCCATGCCAACCGATACCGGCCAGCGCCGCGTAATCGCGTTCGAGAATCGGCCCGGTGTCGACGTAATAACGCTGACGACCCCCGCGTGCAGTCAGCCATTGGTCGAGGAGGGCGAGTTTTTTTTCAATGAGGTCGTGATAGTCATCGCCCCAGGCGTAGCGGGCAATGCGGCCTTTGGATAATTGGGGCGCGGGCGCTTGCGAGGACGCGGGCGCTTGCGGCGCGGCTTGCGGCGCGGGCTGCAGGTAGTTGAGGGCTAGGACCACCACCGAACGCGCTCCGGGCAGCACCAACTGCGGATCGGTGCGCCGATCCGCGTTGCGGGCCAGCCAGCCCATCTCGCCAGCGCGGCCCTCCTCCAGCCAGCGGCGGAAAGCGTCGGCGTGCGGCGGCGGCCCGCAGGCGGCGACGCGGCAGAGCTCAAACCCCAGGCTTTGCGCCTGCGCGAGCAGGGCCTCCTTCACAGCAGGGGCGGGCAGCTGGATTTGATTTCCGGGTGCGCGAGGATTTCCGCGACCACCTGCTCGTGAGAGAGCCTTGAGGTGTCGACGGTAATCTGGGCCGCCTGTTCGTAAAACGGGCGGCGGCTCTCGAGCATGTTGTGCACGGTTTCCCGGGGGTTTTCCGTCTGTAGCAACGGGCGTTTGCCGTTGCGCGATACGCGTTCAAAAATCACATCCTCACTGGCGCTCAGGCATACCACCCAGCCCAACCCCTGGAGCACTTCCCGATTCCGGGCGCGCAGTATAACTCCGCCCCCCGTGGCAATGACGCAGCCGCCGCGCGCCTGGAGCGTTTCGAGGACGTCGGTTTCGAGTTCTCGAAAGTGTTCCTCGCCGTGGCGCGCGAAAATCTCCTGAATCTCCATGCCAGCTTGTTCGATGATCAGGCGGTCGATGTCCACGTAGCGATACCCGAGCACGCGTGCCACTAACCGGCCGATCGAGGACTTGCCGCTGCCCATAAAGCCGATAAGGACGATGTTTTTTCGGATCATTGTTAGCGGGAAAAGCGGTGGGCAGGTCGAGTCATGAAAAATAAGGGGAGCGCCCCTGAGTGTTTCCCATTTTCGGGGGCATCTACCAAACCAATAATCAAGAGAGCGCATCCGCCGCTTGCCATCGCGCCTGACCCTGCTCCAATACGCGCCCATGAAATTCGCCCCCCCTATAGTTGCCGTGGTTATGGGCAGCACGTCTGATTGGGAAACCATGCGTCACGCAGTCGAGATGCTCGAGTTGCTCGGGATCAGCTCTGAACGCCGGGTGGTTTCCGCCCATCGCACCCCGGAACTGATGGGCGAGTTTGCCCGGCAGGCTGCGGGGCGGGGGATCCAGGTGATCATAGCGGGCGCAGGTGGAGCCGCGCATTTGCCTGGAATGATCGCGGCGCAAACGCGGTTGCCCGTGCTTGGTGTGCCGGTGGAAAGTCGGGTGCTCAAAGGCATCGACTCGTTGCTGTCCATTGTGCAAATGCCAGCGGGAATTCCCGTGGCCACCCTGGCCATCGGAGTCGCTGGCGCAAAAAATGCCGGGCTGCTGGCCGCCAGTATTTTGGCGTTGCACGACCCCGCTGTCTGCGCGGCATTGGAGGCCTTCCGGCAGAAACAAACCGCCGATGTGCTCGCCTCTGAGCTCCCACTTTGAGCTCCCACTTTGAGTCGGATTCACGCCGGCTGTGCATCCCGACCCGGGCCCGATGATTCCAGTCTTTAGATTCTAATTCGCCATGAGCAGCACTCCACGCATTTTTCTTCCCGGTAGCACCGTCGGCGTCATGGGCGCCGGCCAGCTCGGGCGCATGTTTGCCATCGCCGCCCGCCGCATGGGTTACCGGGTCCACACCTTTTCGCCCGATCAAGACACGCCCACCGGCCAGCTCGCCGATCGCGAATGGGTGGGTAATTACGAGGACGCCGACGCCGTGCGCGAGTTTGCCCAGCACGTCGACGTGCTCACTTTCGAGTTCGAGAATATCCCCGTCCAGAGCGTGCAATGGGCTGCGGAGTTTTGCGAGGTTCGGCCCGGCGGCAACGTCCTGCATATTTGTCAGCATCGCCGCCGCGAAAAGGAGTTCCTGCTCGGAGCCGGGCTGCCCCTGCCGCGCTTTGCCGACGTGCACGACCTCGCCTCCCTGCGCGCAGCCGTCGAGTTCATCGGTTTGCCGGCCGTGCTCAAGACCGCTTCCTTCGGTTACGATGGGAAAGGCCAGTGCAAGCTCGAACCCGGCGCCGATCTGGCGCAGGCGTGGGCCCCATTCAACGGCGGGCGCGCAGTGCTCGAGCAGTGGATCTCTTACGAAAAAGAGCTCTCCGTCCTCGTGGCGCGCGGCATCGACGGCAAGATGGTGACCTATCCCGTGTGCGAAAACGCTCACAGCCATCACATTCTCGACGTGACAATCGTGCCGGCCAATATCTCCGCCGAGGTCGATCGCAGGGCTCGTCACCTGGCTGAAACGGTGGCCGAAAAGCTCGAGCTCGTGGGCTTGTTGGCCGTGGAAATGTTCCTGCTCGCTGACTCTTCCATCCTGATCAATGAAATGGCGCCGCGACCGCATAATTCGGGGCACTTCTCGTTCGATGCTTGTGTAACAAGTCAGTTCGAGCAGCAGCTCCGCGCCGTCTGCGGCTTGCCTCTCGGCTCCACCGATTTGTTGCGGCCGGTGGCAATGGCCAATTTGCTCGGGGATCTTTGGGCAGCGGGCGAACCCGATTGGGCGGCGGCGGCGGGTTTTCCCGAGGTAAAGATTCATCTTTACGGCAAGTCCGGCGCGCGGCCCGGCCGTAAGATGGGACATCTTGTGGCTTTTGGCTCGGACACCGAGCAAGCGCGGGCGCGGGTTTGTGCGGCGCGAAAAGCGTTGGCGCCGACGCTCGCGGATTAACGGTCGTCTCGCGTAATTTTGTAATATATCACACGGATGGAAACGAGAGTGGCGGCGACGCATTCGCCCGAGGCATTGGCTGCCGCAGTGGCCGGGGCGTGTCGTTGCCTAGAGGCGGGCGAGGTCGTCGCGCTTCCCACCGAAACGGTTTACGGGTTGGCGGCCGACGCCTTGTCGCCCGCCGCGGTGCTGAAGATTTTCGAAGCCAAGGAGCGTCCGTTTTTCGACCCGCTCATTGTGCATCTGCCCGCGCAGGACTGGCTTTCCCAGCTCACCGAACTCCCGGCCCGCAGCCAGGCCACGGTCGCGGCGTTGACTGCCAGGTTTTGGCCCGGGCCGTTGACGTTGGTGCTGCCCCGCAGCGCGCGGGTGCCTGATTTGGTGACGTCGGGGCTGGAAACGGTGGCCGTGCGCATGAGCGCGCATCCGGTGTTTGGGGCAGTGGTGAAGCGGTTTGCCAAGCCTTTGGCGGCGCCCAGCGCGAATCGGTTTGGGCGCATCAGCCCGACGTGCGCCGCGCATGTGCAAACCGAGTTAGGCGGCCGGATCGGGCTGATCGTGGATGGCGGCATGGCTGTGCACGGCGTGGAGTCGACCATTGTCGCAGTGGACGGCACGCGGCTCTGCATTTTACGCAGCGGCCCGATCACGCTCGAAGAACTGAGGGAGTTTGGCCAGGTCAGCAAGGTGGTGGGCGACGATCGCCTCCAAGCCCCGGGCCAGCTTCCCAGTCATTACGCCCCGCGCACGCCGCTCACACTTCTCGAAGAGCCCGCTTCAGATGCCGGCAGCCGAGTCGGGTTGCTGGCCTTTCGCGCTGCGCCGGAAGGTGCCAGCTTTGGACACGTCGAAGTCTTGAGCACCAGCGGGGATTTACGCGAGGCGGCTTCGGTGCTTTTTGCCAAGCTGCGGCGGCTCGACGAAGTGGGCTTGGATCGCATTGTGGCTGAGCGGGTGCCTGAGACAGGCTTGGGCGTGGCGATCATGGATCGACTGCGGCGCGCGGCCCACAGGGTTTAGCCTGGGCCAGATCGGGGATATTGGTCAGG
>JAYTYG010000039.1:0-6737 GCA_043742585.1 Spartobacteria bacterium | reverse complement strand
TCGATGTAATAGAGGGCCATGACCTTTTTAGGCATGTCGGGGAGCTTTTGGAGCTGGGTGAAAACGACCTGCAGGAGCTCTTTTTCTTCGAGGACTTGGCGCCCGGAAGTCTGGGTGTCGTCGGCGATGAGCTCGTGGAGCGAGATGGCGTCGGAGTCTTCGGCGTAGGCTTCGCCGTCGAGGGGGACAAAGCTGGCGGGTTTGATTTCGTCCAGGAGGGCGTCGAATTGATCGCGTGAGAGCTGGAGTTCGCTGCACACTTCCTGGTCGGTGGCGGGTCGGCCCAGGCGCTGTTCGAGGCTCGAAAGTGAGTCTTTAAATTTCCGCGCTTTGTCGCGGATGGTGCGTGGGGTCCAGTCCATGCGCCGCAATTCGTCATGGACGGCGCCGCGGATGAGCAGGGCGGCGTAGCTGTGGAACGCGGAGCCCTGGGCGGGATCGTATTTGCGGGCAGCGGAGACGAGGCCATTAAAACCGACGCTGTAGAGATCGTCGATGTCGAGGGAGGCCGGCAGGTAGACGCGCATGCGATCCACGGTGGTTTTAATCAACGGCAGATTGCGTTCGATGAGCGCATTCTCGTCGGGTTCGGCGCGGTAAGCCCGGATGGCTTGCGCGGCTTTCGCTGGAAGTATGGCGAACATGGGATCGGTGAGTTAAAGTCCCTTAGGTGGCGGCGTGCAGAGGGGGCTGGAACTTTGTGGGGCGGCGCAGGCTTTAGGCCGAGGGTGGAGCGTCTTTGAGGGCCGCAGCCTTTTCGGCTTCGGCGCGTTCGAGGATGTGGGTGCGAATACTGGAGAGTAACACGGCATGCATGAGGCGCAGGATGAACGCACCGACCAGGCAGCCGATGGCGCCGTCGCGCAAGGCGAATGCGGGCTCATTTCCGGCATGGAGACTTGCGGCGAGAGCGAGTGTGAACCCGAGAAAACCGCCGAGTGTGAGGAAGAACTTCATACCGTGATTCCGTCCCTAGCAACTTGCGCACCAACGGCGGGAAAGGTCCGCGCCAAGACGGCGTCAAAGATGTTCTCGTCGAGGTCTCCGGCGATATTCGGGCCGGTGCTCAGGAATAATGGGGTGAGCTTTTGCGCGATCAAAAACTCCCAGAGTTTCCCCCAATGGGTGAGCTCGTCGAGATGCGTGAAAACCGCGTGGGTGCATCCGGCGCGTTCGGCGAACTCGTAGGCGCGTTTGATGAGGGCGGCGTCGTAGGCGGCATTGATGACGATGACGCGGCTGGTGGTGAACAGCGGGCCGAGCGCGTCTTCGATTTGAAGGACGTCTTCATCGTGGCCCGGGAGAATGCCTGGGACATCGATGTAGAGGGTTTGGTCGGCTTCGAGCGAGGGGACATCGGGGATGGAGCGGGCGCAGGGAACTCCGAGCGCCTCGCAAAAGATGGCCAGCGCGTCGCTGGGGTTGGCGCGGTCGAGATCGAGCTTGAGCACCACGCCTCGGCGTTGGCGCACAAACACATCGCAGGCCAGCCATTTGCAGAGCGCGGTGGTTTTACCCGCCCCGGGGCTGCCCAAAAAGGCGACGCGATCCCCGAGCGGTCGGGCCGCAGTGGAATGATATTCGCGCCGAAGGTTGATGCCCACTTCCTGGAGCGCGCGGCCGGTGGGCAAGCGCTCCAGATCGGCCCAGCCGGAATCGCTTTGTAATCGGGCCAGCACTTGCGGCGGGAGCCCTCCGGCGCGGAGTAATCGGCTCAGGGTGCTGGAGGAAGGGTCCGCGCTGGCGGGGGCGGCGGGGCTGGTCTGGCTTGATGCGGCCGACATTGGCGCGCTCCCGTTGGCGTTGTTGCTGGGGGGCGCGCTGGGGGGCGTTCCGGAGAGGGATTCCGCCGCGCTCGGAGGCGGCGTGGCCGCGCCGATGGCTGGTCCGGGGTTGATGGGCGTTGCCGCTGTGGAGGTGGCAGGGAGAAGCGCGTCAGGGCTGGCGGACGCGGTGCCGGGGGGCGCGAGCGAGGCGAGTTCCGGGGCGTTGGCGTCGGGTTCAATGAGCTCGGCAATGACTTCCAGTTTTGGGGCTTGGAGGAATTTGGCGAGCCCGGTGCCTTCGACTTGGCGCACGGAGACGACGCGGGCGTGGTCGCCGATGCGTTCCCGCAGAACGGTGATGGCCTCTTCGGCGGAGCTGACGACAAATCGGAATCTTTGCTGACTCATGGGAATTAAGCCGCTTTATCCGCCGGGCGTTGGAGATGGGCCGGGAGGAGGATGATCGAGAAGTTCTGGATCTCGGTTTGAGCCGGGAGTTCCTGGTAGGCGACGACGACGAGTTTGGTGAGGGAGGGTTCGAAGAAGCGTTTGAAGGCGAGGCGCAATTCGGAGGTGGTGAGCACGAGGGGGGTGACGCCTTGCTCGGCCATCTCGCTCATGCGTTTGGTGAGTTCATTGAGCAGGTGCTGGGCGGTTTGCGGGTCGATCACGAGGCCGATGTCGAATTGGCTGCGCTGGACTTTTGTCATGAGCAGCTGCTCGAGTCGCGGGTCCAGGGTCATGGCTTTGACCACGCCGGGTTCGCTCTCGTATTCGCTGATAAAATAGACGCCGAGCCGCCGGCGCACTTGCTCGGAGAGATCGTCGGGGTTTTTCGACAGCGCGGCAAAGTCGGCGATGCATTCCATGATGACGGCCAGGTTTTTGATGGAGATGCCTTCGCGCAAAAGATTCTGGAGCACGCGCTGGACGATGCCGACGTTGACCAGGTCCGGGATGAGCTCGTGGACCAGCGTGGGGTGGCTTTCCTTGAGGTTGTCGATGAGCGTCTGAACGTCCTGCCGCCCCAGGATGAGGTGGGAGGAGCGTTTTGTGCTCTCGGAAAGATGGGTGATGAGCACCGAGCCGGGATCCACCACCGTGTAACCGTGAATCTCGGCGGCCCGCTTTTCATTCTCGTCGATCCACGTCGCGGCGATCCCGAAGACGGGTTCCACGGTGGGCACGCCTTTTAAGGGCACGGGGCTGTTGGTGACGTTCATCGCCAGCCAGCGGTTGGCCAGGATGCGGCCCCGGGCGATTTCTTTGCCGCGGAGGAGGAATCGGTATTCGCTGGTATCGAGCTCGAGATTGTCGCGAATGGCAATGGGCGGGATGATGACGCCCATTTCGCGCGCAAAGCTTTTGCGGACGCCGGTGACGCGGTCGAGCAAGTCGCCGCCGTTTTTCTTTTCTGCGAGGGTGAGGAGGCCGAGGCCGAGTTCGATGGAAAAGGTGTCGACTTCGATGAGCTTCTTGAAGTCGTCGATGGGTTTGGGAGGCGCTTCGGCATTGGCTTGCGCGGCGCGCGCGCCTTCGAGTTTAACGGGGGCGGTTTCGGCCCGCAGTTCGCGGGATTTGGTGAGGGACCAGGCAGTGAAGCC
Source organism: Spartobacteria bacterium (assembly GCA_043742585.1). Taxonomy (GTDB): domain Bacteria; phylum Verrucomicrobiota; class Verrucomicrobiia; order Chthoniobacterales; family Chthoniobacteraceae; genus CAIURC01. The sequence goes on along the minus strand of JAYTYG010000039.1, from coordinate 3,367 downwards.
GGCCAGTCCGCCGAGGACGACAAAGGGAAACATGGGCATGCCCGGGACGAGTCCGAAGAGGCCCATCATGACGGCGGCGATGGCCAGGGCGCGCGGATAAAGCGTGAGCTGGCTGCTGATGTGGGCGCCCAGATTGTCGTCTTCGCTGGCGCGCGTGACGAGGATACCGGCGGCGACGCTGACGATGAGTGCCGGGACCTGGGCCACGAGGCCGTCACCGATGGAGAGCAGGGTGAATTTCTGGAGGGCTTCGACGACGGGCATGCCTTTTTGGAGGATGCCGATGGCGAAACCGCCGAGGATGTTGATGAGGGTGATGAGGATGCCGGCGACGGCATCGCCGCGGACGAACTTGCTGGCGCCGTCCATGGAGCCGTAGAAATCGGCTTCTTTTTGGACTTTATGGCGGCGTTTAGTGGCGGTGGCTTCATCGATGAGGCCCGCGTTCATTTCGGCGTCGATGCCCATTTGTTTGCCGGGCATGGCGTCCAAGGTGAAGCGGGCGGCGACTTCAGCGATGCGGCCTGCGCCCTTGGTGATGACCATGAAGTTGATCACCACGAGGATGAGGAAGACGACGGCGCCGACCACGTAGTTGCCCCGGATGACGAAGTGCCCGAAGGCGTCGATGATATTGCCGGCGTGGCCGTCCACGAGAATGAGGCGGGTGGATGCCACGTTGAGCGCGAGCCGGTAAAGCGTGACGGCCAGGAGCAGGGTGGGGAACCCGGAAAATTCGGCGGGTTCCTTGACGTAAATAATGATCAGCAGGATGAGCAGGGAGATGCCGATGCTGCCGGCCAGTAGCAAATCCAGCAGCAGGGCGGGCACGGGGACCACCAGCAGGACGATGGTGCCGAAGAGGCCCAGCACGAAAAGCAGGTCGCCCTTTTTGAGCGCCGTGCCGAGCTGTTTCATCTGGCCCTGGAGGGTGCTCATGATTGTGCCCTTCGTTGTTTGAGCTGATGAAAGTAGTAGCGGTGCGTCCGGTAGACGAATGCAAGGATGTCGGCCACCGCTTGATAGAGTTCGAGCGGGATCGGTTTGCCGACGCGTCCGGCCTTGAAGAGCATCCGCGCCACGGGTTTGTTTTCGATCATCGGCACTTCATGGGCTGCGGCGATGGCTTTGATGCGCTTGGCAAATGCGCGGTCGCCTTTGGCCAGAAGCATTGGCGCTTTGTCCTTGCCGCGTTCGTATTTGAGCGCCACGGCGAAATGGGTGGGATTGGTGACTACGACGTCGGCCGTGGCCACGGCGCTGAGCATCTGTCTTTGGGACATGCGCTTGGCCATTTGGCGCATGGCAGCTTTGACCTTGGGATCGCCTTCGGACTGGCGCCCCTCTTCCTTGACTTCGGAGTGGGACATCTTCAGCTCGTTGCTGATTTTGCGCAGTTGGTAGAGGTAGTTGAGGCCGGCAATAGAGCCCAGGGCGAGGATGAAGCGCCCCAGCAGCATGATCGCCGAGCTGCCGATAAACTCGCCCAGTCGGTTGATGGGGACCGGGGTGTAGAAAATGGGGTCGGTGATGACTTTCTTGAAGCCGCCCCAGACGACCATCCCGACCACCGCGAGTTTCAGGGTGTCGGTGGCGACTTTGACGGCGCCGTCGACGGAGAAGATGCGTTGCAGGCCGGACATGGGATTCAGTCGGGCGAGATTGAATCCGAGCACTTTGGGGGTGAGCTGAAAGCGGCTTTGAAGGCCGCCGGCTAATAGACCGGCCAGGGCGCAACTGACCGACATGGGGAGTGCCAGTTCAAGGAGGGTGCGCGCCGATAGGGCGACCCAATCGGAGATGGCTTCGGGTTTGATCGCGTATTTGCCGAGGTGCGAAAAGATGCCGATGCTGATGCTGGCGACGCGGGCGATGTGTTCCTTGGAGCTGAAGGCTAGGACGCAGTAGGCGGCCGTGAGCACGAAGACGCCCTGGAGGTCGGGTGTGCGCGCAAAGCGGCCTTCATCCACCGCTTCGCGGAGGTGCTTCTCTGTGGGCTCCTCAGTTTTTGAGTCGTCGTCCGACATCGCTTACGTTCATGGAATGAGCCTGAGCATGAGCTCCGGCGAATCATGAATGTGGCTTAGCACGAGTTGTGCCGTGAGCCCGAATGTCAGCCCGAGAAGCGCCAGCCCCGCCATTATTCTCACCGGGGCGCTCTCGGAGAACACGTTGATACTCGGAGCAGCCTTGCCCAAAATGGCGAACGTGAACGTGATGATGAAGTTGATGGCCATCAGTGGCGCCGCCATCTGCACGGCGATGAGGAAAATATTGCCGCTGGTGGTCACGAAGAGTTCGCCCGCGTTGCTGTTCATCGAGATGGCTCCCGGCGGCGCCAGCTCGAAGCTCCGGATAAAGGCGATGAACATGGCGTGATGCGCGCCGGACAGTAGAAAAAGCAGGGAGCCGAAGTAAAAGAGGATGGTGCCGATGGGCGTGGAGTTTTGCTGGGAAATGGGGTCGATCTGGGCGCTCATGACCAAGCCGATCTCGGTGGAGATGAGCTGCCCTGCCATTTCGATGGCGTAAAAGATGAGGCGCACTCCGAGCCCCATGAGCAGGCCAATGAGCATTTCATGGGCGGCGGCCAGTATAAGCGTCACCACATCCGTGCAAAGCGGCGCGTGGCTGGGCAGCCGGCCACTGGCGCTATAGGCCAGAAAAAGACAGAGGACCACCCGGATCCGGGCGGGAATGCTGCGTCCGGAGAAGACTGGAGCGAGGGTCAGCAGGGCGCCGGCGCGCACAAATGCCATCATCAAAAACTGAAGTTGCTCGTAGGTCATGGCCTGGAGCGGGGCCCGGGGTCAGCGCACCATCTCCGGGAGGCGCGTGATGAAGCCGATGGTGAATTGCATCAGCATTTTGAGCATCCATGGCGCGGCGGCCACGAGCACGAAGGCCACCGCCAGGAGTTTAGGGACGAAGGTCAGGGTTTGTTCCTGGATACTGGTGACGGACTGAAAGAGGCTGACCAGGAGGCCGATGACCATCGAGGTCACTAAAATGGGGCTGATAATCAGCAGGGACGTGGTGACGAGTTGCCTCAGGATTTCAACCGATTGTTCGATGTTCATACGCCAAAGCTTTCCACCAAGGAGCGCACGATGAGATGCCAGCCATCCACCAGGACAAAGAGCAGCAGCTTGAACGGGAGCGATATCATCACTGGCGGCATCATCATCATGCCCATCGACATCAGCGTGGAGGACACCAGAAAGTCGATGATCAGGAACGGGATGAAAATCAGGAACCCCATCTGAAAGGCGGTGCGCAGTTCGCTGACGATGAAGGCCGGGGCCACGACGCTGAGGGGCAGCTCTTCATAGCGGGTGGGGCCCCGGCCGGAGAGGCCGAGAAAGAA
>JAYTYG010000038.1:0-16340 GCA_043742585.1 Spartobacteria bacterium | reverse complement strand
ACAATACATTCTGGTCTCCTTACGTCCTTAACTAGGCTGACTTTAGTTTGGTGATTTTTTCAGCCGCCTCTCTCGTTTTGCGAGAAAGGCGGCTGAATTTTTTTCAGGGCGGTGCTTACGCAGTCGAGTCCAATGCCGGGAGTAAACGGCTAAAATCCCTCTATATCGGGGTATGCACGGGCGTGAAACCCGGTCTATGCTGAGTCGCAAGTGACAGGCTCCGATATCGATTTGCAGGTTTCTCCGCGCCCGCGCTTGATTGTGTGGTCGGCGTGGTTATTCGCGGTGGTGGTTTTCTCGGATTCGTGTTGGCGCTGGTGGACGTTTCAATATGAAACCTTCGATCTCGCCTTCTACGTGCAGGCGCTTTGGCTGGCGCTTCGCGGCCATTGGATGGTGTCGCTTCTCAATGTCCCGCTTCTGGGCAATCACGCGGAACCCATCGTTTTTCTGGCTGCGCCCATTTTTGCGGTGGTGTCGCATCCGATGTTGCTGGTGGCGTTGCAGACCGCAGCGATGGCGTCGCTGCCATTCACCGCGTGGCGGATAACGCAATGTCTTGGGCTGGAGCGGCGGTCGGCCCTGCTGCTGTCTCTGTCGACCCTCCTGGCGCCAGCGACCGGTTGCGTGGCGCTTCACGAGTTTCATCCCGAGGCCCTGGCGGCGCCCTTTTTACTGCTGCTGATCGAGGCTCGCATGGTTAGGCGCCTGGGGCGCTATTGGCTTTGGTTCGTGGCAGTATTGGCCTGCAAAGAGAATCTGGCCTTACTTCTCATCGGGTTTTCCGCAGTGCACGCGTTGATGGATTGGAATCGGGCGGCTGCGCGGGCCTGGCAGATTTCCTGGAATCTGTTGCCGCTGGGGCTGGCTCTGTTGTGGGTGGGATTGTATGCGAAAATTCTTGGGCCTGCGCTCAACGGCGGGAATGTGGATTACCTGGAGCTCTATTCCCACCTTGGGAAATCCGGGTCTGAGATCCTTTGCAATTTCTTTTTGGAGCCGAGTCGCGCACTGCATGCGCTGGAGCGCGCGCTGCGCAATGGTAATTTACTTTGGGCTCTGCTTTTGCCGTTCCTGGGATTGCCTCTATTAAGACCGCGTTGGTTGCTCATTGCGGCGCCGATTTTATTTCAGCATCTGCTTTCTTGGCGCAGTTCGGAGTGGTCGATCAGCTTCCATTATGCCGCGCCCTTGCTGCCGCTTTTCTGGATCGCCACCGCCGAGGCGCTCAGCCGGTTTCGCTCGCGTGGCCAACCCGTGGCCGCTCTTGTATTGGTCGGCTGCGGGATTGGCCAGTTCTGGGGCGGTCCGTTTTGGGGGCTGGAGCGGGACGTTACAAACGCGCGCGCGATGTGGTGGAGTCGGGACTGGAAGGCGAAGATGTTGGCGCAGATCCCGGCAGAGGCGAGCGTGACGGCCGGGCTGCCATATCTCTCGCATCTGGCGACGCGCGAAAGGCTTGTTTCCCTGCATCACATCCTCAAGGGGCTCAAGACTTTGAGCAGGAAAGAGTTCAAACCTGAAAGTCCCACCGACGTGGTGCTGGTGGACTATGCGGATGGGGCCACGTTCAGCGCGCAATCGGGTTATTATCATCCTGCGATGAAGACTGTGGATGGGCTGATAGTCCCGGCTAGTGATGCTTTATTATATAGCTATATGCAGCCGGTGGCTTGGCGGCAGTGCTCGATGAACTCGATGTCTGTATACTCACAGGGAATACAGGCATCGGCTTCTTCACTGTCAGTCAACTCTGAGTCTGAGCAGATCATCAATCCCAGTAGCAAGTTGCAGGGGCTTGAGCTGAAATCGGTGAAGGGCAGTAACGCTTTGGCGTTCCGATTGAATTGGGCGTTTAGTGACACGCGCCAAAGCTTTTCATGGATGCGGCTGGAGCTTTCCAACGAGGCGCATCGCTATATTGTGACAAAAGGGTTGTGCGGCTTGGGCGCTAACTCTGCGTCGTATAGCGAGGTTTTGTCGGTGTCATTGCCGCCGGATTTGCCGCCGGGTCGCTATCGACTCGCATTGTTGTTTTGGGATAATTCGGTGATCAATTGGGCCAATATTGATCCTGCGCGGCCGCCTGCGCTGACTGGGGTGGAACTGGAAGTCGGCGGCTACGAGGTTACTCCGTAAAGTTCGGCTGCGGGCTCGCGTGCTGCCGAGTTTAGCAGGGCGCTTGCGTTTGAAAAACTTTTAGACAGACCGCTCCGGCCACGGCGATCAGCCCACCGATGACGGCGCGGCGAGATGTCCGAGCCCCATCGATGAAGTGCGCTAGAATCAGGGTAACCAGAGGCGCGGTGGCGATGATGGGCAGGACGATGCCGCTGGGGGTGGTTTTGAGTGCCCATTGATAGCAGCCCACGCCCAGGGCTGGCCCCGCGAGCGCATTGCCCACTGCTAGCCACGCGCCGCGTTGCCAGCGCCGGGGATCGGAATCGGCGGGCGGGGTTCTCCATTTTTTGATGCAAAAAAACGCCAGTCCAGTGAGCAGTAGGCCGCCGAGAATGCGCTGGTAAGCGGCGCTGCCGCCGTCGATTTGGAAGTGAGCGAGATTGGCGACTTCATTGGCTTTACGGCTGAGCACAGCCCCGAAAGCCTGGCCAAATGCGGAGCAGATGCCGAAGATGACGCCGATCCAGAAGGCTTTGCGGCCGACATTGAGCCCTTTGTCCGGGGCGAGGGCGATGATGACGCCTGTTAAAATAATCGCCGCGCAGCCCAGGTCCCGGGCGTGGAGCGTGGTGCCCAGCCAGGCCCATTCGGTGAGCGCGGCCACGGGCGCGGCCAGGCATTGGGTGAGGAGGATCGCGAGGCGCGGACCGATCCGGGGTAATGCGCCAAAGAGTGCCATGTCGCCCAGTCCGAACCCGACGATGCCGCTGAGAAAGAACCATGGCAACGCCGGTCCGTTGAGGCCGGCCCCAAATCCGTGCGCCCAGATGGCCAGGATGGCGGTGCCGAGGACGGTGCGGGCGAAATTGGCGATCCCGCCGCCGAGCACCTTGGCTGAGCGGGCGGCGAGGATGATAGAGAAGGAAAAGAAGACGGTGGTAAAAAGGGAGGCGAGCATTACGGGGGCAGGGGATGAACGGAGAACTTAACGCAGCGGCGCGGAGTCGCAGAGAACCGAAGCCGGGGGCGGCGTCTCTGGCTGTAAATGCCAATGGGTGCAAGTGATTTGTTTTGCAGCTGTTTGGCGAGCCGGGTTTAACGGGGAGTGAATCGTGGTGGCCAGCATTAGCGGCGAATAAAGTGTTCGAGCGCGCCGCCCAGCAGCCCCTGCACATCGCGCTCGATTTCCGCGCGGCTCGGCTCCCAGCCGACGCGCGCGATGTTCGCGTATTTTTCCGCGAGCACTTTGGCGATAATGGGGCGGGAATGGTCCCATTTGTAAATAAGCTGGTCGAGCACCCGGCAATCACTGTGTTGCGGGGTCATGCTCAGGCCGATGAGTTCGAGCCGCATCCGGGTGATTTCCTCGATGAGCGAGGGATTGTTCATAAACCACCAGCAGCCGAAGACGTGGAGGTTGCGGAACTTGCGGGCTGCGACGCAAAGGGCGTGCTGGTTTTCGCGGGCCAGCATGGTGCAGAGGAATTTATTGTCCGGGAACGCTGCACAGAGCCGTTCGAGGGCGCGGACATCGGTGGCGCCGAGGCTGTCGCCGGCGAGGCCCAACAGAGGGTTTACATTGCGGCGGACGCCGATCATGAGGGCGAACGCCTGTTGATGTTCCCTGCCATGAGGCATCACGGCGTGCTCGATGAGTTGGGCGGCGGCCGTGTGATCGGGGAAGTCGAATTCCGGGGGCAGCGAGACCATGCAATATTGGGCATCGGTTTTGGCGGTCCAGTGGGCCAGAAGCCGGCGCACCTCGCCAAAGGTCTGGCCGGAGAAGTCCGGGCTCACCGCGTAACCCCATGCGCGAAGCTGGGGGACGGTGTTTTCCCAATCGAGCAGGAGCGGATCGATCCGGAGCGCGGCTGCAAAGCGCGGGTCTCTGGAGAAGCCGTTTTCCCAGACAGTCCGTTCCTGCGCATCGAAGGGCGAGTTGGTCATGCAGACCTTGCGCACGTTAGCCACCTCCATGGATTTAGTGACGAAGTCGCCGACGCTCCAGCGCGCGTAATGTTGGCGCAAGGCTGGGAGATCGCGTTTTTTTACATCGATGCCGAGCCGATGCAGCGTGGTGAGGATCCCCCGGCAGGCTTCCGACACCGGCGAGTGCTCGATGAATAGGGCGTTCCAGATCGCCTCGGTTTGTTGGAGTTTTGGAAGGGCCCAGAATTTATCATGGGGCATCTCCAGCCAGCGAAAGCCTTCGGCGACGAGGTAATGATAGCTTAACAACTCATCGATGCCCCAAAGCAAGAGCTCGCCGAACGCCGGGTCGTAGAGATGTGTGTGGATATCGTAGACAGGAGTCTTGTCGACGACTTCGGAGACGAGCGCCTGGAGGGCGGAACAGCGATCAGGAGGCATGGGGCGGAATTGTGAAGTATGAAGTATGAAGTATGAAGTATGAGTTATGAATGAAGACGGAAGAGCGGCCGTCAGGGGGCGCACCTGCGTTCTCCGAATCCGGATCATTCATACTTCACACTTCATACTTCATAATTCCTAGTCCGTTCCCCAGCGGCTCAGCTGCTCGGGAAAAGGGCAGCGGGCGCAGTCGCTGGCGTCCTGCATGCAGAAGTCTTCGTAAATCTGCAGCAGCCCCTGTTGGAGCGCCGCCGATTTTAGCAGGGGGCGCCGCCGGGCAGAGTCGCCGAAAAGTCGGGTCGCGGCGATCTCTACGCGGCGGTTGCCGAGCACTGCGGGCAGCTTCTGATAAGCGTTCCAGCATTGAGGCGTGGAGTTGAAGGCGATCGGAAAAAAGACGTTGAGTAGCAGCTCGCTCACACGGCTGGCGCCGACGATGGCCATTTTCGCCGTCTGCGCCTTGGATGTCACCGTGAAGTGATGCTCCCAATAGTCGTCCCTGAGCGTGTGAAAATAGCGCTGCACCTCGCCCGGATCGCAGCGCTCCGTCAAGGCGCGGACCGCGCTCCAGTGGCGGACGATTTGCGCCAGCGCGGCCAGTCGTCGCTGGGGATGATTGGCCGGGCGCTGGCCGCTCATTTTCCAGAGCGAGGGCGCGATGCGCAGGCGCTCGAAGTCCAGGCGTCGCGGCCACCAGCGGTCCCAGAGTGAGCGCAGATAGACGCGGGTGGGGGCGTCCATGTCGCCGAGGTCAGTGGCGTTGAGAAAACCGCTGATGCCAAAATACCAGGCCTCGGCATCGGTCTTGGCTTTCAATGCCACGCGCAGAGGTAAACGTTGCGCTATAAGGGTGAACGGCAGCTTGTTGCTTTTATAGCCGAGTGCGGCGGCGAGCCCCTGATAGAGCGCTTCATCGGGGCCGTGCAGCTCGGCAAGCGTCGCGAGCGCCGCCGCTTTGCGTTGAAGCCGGAACCGGGCGGCCTCGAGCAGGATGGCGCGGAGCTTTTCCTCGGGTAATCGACCGAGCGCGGCGAGGCAGCGACCGGGCTTGGCTTCGGGCTGGGAGTTGAGAGGGGCGCCTTTGAGCCGGGTGAGATCAAGGAGGATTTGAGGGACGTTGCGGTGGAGGAGTGTGCGGGTGAAGAATTCCTCGCTGCCGTGAGTGGTGAACGCGTGGAGGACGACGGATTCGTAGTCGGGGTTGGAGGCGTGCCCGTGGCGTTCCCAATCGCGCACATCGGGATCGAGCTCGATGCAGCCGCGCACGGGAGGCTGCCCGTCGAGCGACACGGCGGCTTCGGCAAAGTCCGGGCCTGCCTGATGATTCCAAATCCCAAACTGGACGACGTCCACTCGGCTCCCGCTGCGGGTGATGAAGTGGCGGCCGAAATCGCCCGCGAACCAATGGGCCTGCAATTGGTGTTCGCTGAGAGTTTGCGGGAACCACGCCCCTTCACTCATTCGCAGCCATGCCGTGCCCCGCCATTCCTCATACCGCGCCTCGGATTCCATGATTCTTGAAGGTACGACGCGCGACGCTGCGCGCAATGCATGAATTGCGAGTCAGGGCGGGCGCGGAGGTTGCCCGCGTATATGTAACGCAGAGGCGCGGAGGCGCAGAGAGGTGGACGGGGGTGGACGCAGATTTACAGGGTGGGACGCTGCTTTCAGGGGCATTGAAGCTAAATTTTTCTGTATTGGCGGGCAGGGCATACGTATCTAAATTGTCTGTAATCGCTGCGTCTCTATATCCCAACGGGATAACGCCCTCCAGCCCAGGGTTGGCCCGTTGCGGGCCTACCCTGGGGACTAAATCAGGGAGGATCGAACCGCAACGCGGTTCCGCCAAAGGACGATCCCGGGCGCAACCCACGTTGGGGTTGGATTCTCTTCTTCGATGGTTCCCAGGGTAGCTCGTTCCTCGCAACCCTGGGCTGGAGGGCTTAACGCCTTTGGCGTAGAGGATTTGCCCCAACGCTTTAGTTCCACTTTGTTAAGTGCGGTAAGAGGAAGAGGAAGTGACAGGGTGAGCCTGCGAATTCTCATCATTCATACTTCATAACTTCCCCTTCGAGCGGCCCGCGCACTATCCGGCCCTTCTGAATCTCTGCGGCACCGCGGTAAATCCTCAAGAATTGAGATGCGAACACCGAATATTTACAAACGCAACAAAGTAGAATTAGACGCCTATGCCCTGGCTGCGGTTCATTGCTGGTTTAAACGACCTGAGCTCGCAGCGCGGCGACAAAGTCCTCAATGTCAGTCGCTTGCGTGTCCCACGTACACATGAACCGACAGCCCGTCGCGCCGATGAATGTGTAAAAACGCCAGCCCAGGGCGCGGAGCGCTTCAATGGCCTGGAACGGGAGTTGCGCGAAAACAGCGTTGGCTTGGCGCGGGAAAAGGATCTGGACCGCCGCGATCTGGCGCAGGCGCGACTCCAAAAGCGCTGCCATGGAGTTGGCGTGCCGCGCATGTCGCAGCCAGGCGCCGTCCTGTAGCATCCCGACCCAGGGCGCGCTCAAGAAGCGCATCTTGGAGGCGAGCTGGCCGGCTTGTTTGCGGCGATATTCAAATTCCTGCGCCATGGCGCGATTGAAAAACACCAGGGCTTCGCCGACGGCCATGCCGTTTTTTGTGCCGCCAAAGCTGAGCACATCGACTCCGCATTGCCAGGTGATCTCCCGGGGGCTGACTCCGAGCGACGCCACGGCGTTCGCAAAGCGCGCCCCGTCCATGTGCAGCTTCAATCCCAGGGCGCGTGTCGTGTCCCCGATGGATTGCAGCTCTGCGGGCGTGTAAACCGTGCCGCACTCGGTGGACTGGGTGACGCTGAGCGCGCGGGGTTTTGGGAAATGGACGTCGGAACGTTTGCGCGCCGTTTGTTCGATTCCGGCCGGGTCGATCTTCCCGTTTTCACCGCGCAACAGCAGGATTTTGCTGCCATTTGAGAAGTGCTCGGGCGCGCCGCATTCGTCGGTGTCTATATGAGCGAGTTCGTGGCAAAGGATGCTGTGATAGCTTTGGCAGCAGGAGGCGAGAGCCAGCGAATTTGCCGCCGTCCCGTTGAACACGAAGAAGACATCGCAATCGGTTTCAAATATATCGCGAAATAAATCCGAGGCGCGCTGAGTCCAAGGGTCGTCCCCATAGGACTGTGCATGTCCGAGGTTGGCAGCGTGCATGGCAGTCCAAGCTTCGGGACAGATCCCGGACGAGTTGTCACTGGCGAAGTGGCGCATGAGAAGGAGTTATGAATGATGAATGATGAATGATGAATGATGAATGGGAGGTCACCAGTTCTCAATAAGCTCTATATGCCCCATCATTCCTATTATTCCCATCACTCCTCCTAGCCGCAGGCGGCGCTAGTCCGCTGACATGGCCCAGAAGGCGCGGCCCGCCTCGGCCCAGTCGCGCTGTTGCACGGTGCGATGGGCTTCCATGCTCATTTTGGAGCGCAGCTCGGGGTCGAGGAGCAGCTTCTCCACTGCGCTACAAAAGTCGGCGCCGTCGAGCGCCCGCGTGATGTAGCCGGTGGCCCCATCGCTTGATCTCAAGCCGACGAGCGATACTGTGGCGGCCTGATTTCCTTGAGCCGATCCCAATGCGTTGCGCTGTCATTCCCTCCACTGCCCAAACCCGTCAAGAGCCGTCCCTGGAACCGTCGCTGGAGCCGTCGCGAAAAGTGCGGTTCTGGGTCGGGATGATTTTATTTGCGCTTACCGTCCTGACCTTCGCCGGTAGTATCGCTCACGAGTTCATCAATTTCGACGATCCGGATGTCATCCTCAACCAGTCGATGGTCCGGGGCGGACTGAGCGTGGCTGGCCTGAAATGGGCCTTAGGGCATGTGTCGGTTGCGCACTGGGATCCGTTGACGACGATTTCTCATCAGGCGAGCTGCGCGATTTTCGGGCTGAACTCCGGGGGGCATCATCTGATCAACGTCTTACTCCATGGGCTCACTGCGCTGCTGCTCTTCCACGCCCTGCGGTCTTTGACTGGCGCGTTCTGGAGGAGCGCATTGGTGGCGGCGCTCTTCGCGCTGCATCCGTTGCGGGTGGAGTCGGTGGCCTGGGTCACCGAACGCAAGGACGTGCTCAGTGGCGTTTTTTTCATGTTAACGCTCTGGAGTTATTTCCATTACAACCGGCAACGCACGGTGCCTCGGTATCTGCTGCTGACGCTGTTTTTCAGCATGGGCCTGCTATCCAAGTCCATGCTGGTCACTGCACCGTTTGTCCTCCTGTTGTTGGACTACTGGCCTCTTGGCAACTTTCAGGGCGCGCCCGGCGATTCCGTGAGGAATGGGCTGCGGCGGGTGGGCGAAAAGCTTCCGCTGTTGGCGCTCAGCGGGGTGTCCTCAGCCATTCAAGTCCATTCGGTCCACGCCGTGGTCCAGCACATCCCGTGGCTGTTGCGACTCCAAAATTCCGTGGTGTGTTACGTGGAATACCTCCGGATGACGCTCTGGCCCAGCGGACTCGCTGCGTTTTATCCGCTGCCGGATTCCATTACCTGGGGCCCTGTGCTGATGCGCGGCACGGTGCTGGCCGTGGTCACTGCGGTGAGCGTTTTGTTACGGCGCCGGCAGCCGTATCTTGCGATGGGCTGGTTTTGGTTTCTTGGGATGCTGGTGCCGGTCATCGGGGTCATTCAGGTAGGCACGCAATCCATGGCCGATCGCTACACGTATCTGCCGTCGATCGGCTTTTTCATCATGCTGGTCTGGGGCGCCGACGCGTGCCGTCGCTGTTGGCGATTGCGGCCGGCGCTCTGCGGGGCGGCGGCGGCGTTGCTGGTGTTGGTCTGCGCCGGGCTGAGCATGTGGCAACTTCAGTATTGGTCTGACAGCGAGACTCTCTTCCGTCGCGCGGTAGTTGTTACTGAGCGTAACTATTTTGCCCGATATCTGGTGGCCGTGAGCGTCGGCGAAGTTCCCGGGCGCGTGCCGGAAGCCGTCGCAGAGCTTGAAAAGGTGACTCAGATGGCGCCGGGCTTTGTCGACGGGCATTTGAGGCTTGGGATGAATTTGGCGAAGTGGCCCGGGCATTCCGCTGAGGCTCTGGTCAGCATCAACCGCGCGATCCAGCTCGGGCCGCAGAGCGCCAATGCCCATTTTCAGGCCGGATGCGTGTTGGCTAATAATCCTGGCAATCGGGAGGCAGCGATCGCGGCCTTTCAACGGGCCACGGAGTTGAACCCGAATTACGCTGAGGCGTTTCATTGTCTTGGGAATGCCCTGGTAGAAATTCCGGAACGCTCGGCGGAGGCGATCGAGGCTTACCAGAGGGCGATTAAAATTAAACCTGACTACGCGGAAGCCCACGGGAGTCTTGGGGCGCTTTACCTGAGAACACCGGGACGATTGCCCGAAGCCACTGCCGAATTGCACTGTGCCCTGAGCTTAAACCCGCTGCTGGCGGCGAGCCAATATAACCTCGGGCTGGCGTATTCGATGACGGTTGGAGGTGAGTCGAAAGCCATCCGGTTTTACGAAACTGCCTTGAAACTGCGGCCAGACATGGAAATTGCGCGCAAGGCGCTGGCTGAGTTGCTGGCTCAGAAGCAGGCCCCCGAGCAGCCGAAGTAGTGCTTTGTCCCGCGCGCTTTGTGGGGTGGCAGCGGCGGCCCCATAAGTCCCACTCTTTCCATGTTCCTCCCCCTGCCTCCCCTCAAATCACGGGTGGCAGACCGCTGGGGTTGGCCTTCGGCGGAGCTACTCTGGGGAGGCTGACATGGCCCAGAAGGCGCGGCCCGCCTCGGCCCAGTCGCGCTGTTGCACCGTGCGATGGGCTTCCATGCCCATTTTGGTGCGCAGCTCCGGGTCGACGATGAGCTTCTGTACTGCGCCACAAAAGTCTGCGCCGTCGTGCGCCCGCGTGATGTAGCCGGTGGCGCCGTCGATGATCAAATCCCGCGGGCCGCCCTGGTCGGAAACCACATTGGGGAGGCCGCTGGCGAGCGCTTCGAGGACGACGTTGCCGAAGGTGTCGGTCGTGCTCGGGAACAGGAATACGTCCGAGGAGGCAAACGCCTGGGCCAGTTCGAGCCCCGACAGGTAGCCGGTGAACGCCGCTTCGGGCAGCCGTTGGCGCAGCTCTTTTTGATACGGGCCGTCGCCCACGATCGCCACCGCTGCGTTGTGCTCCCTCCATTTGGGCCACGCCGCTACGATCATATCGAGGTCTTTTTCCTTGGAAACTCGCCCCACGTAGACGAGCACGGGTTTGCCCGGCGCGATCCCGTATTTTTGCCAAAATCCGGACTGTCTGCGCGAGGGATGGAAGAGCGCGGTGTCGAGGCCCCGGGGGAGGATTTGGAATTTAGCCGGCGCGATGCCGCGCTCGATCCATGCGGCGCGGTAGCTCTCGGAATTGACGTAAATGAGGTCGAGCTGATCGTAGAACCATTTCATATAGGTCCAGGTGAGAGTCTCGAGGGAGGAATCCTCGGTGAGGATGCGCACGTATTGAGGGAAATCGGTGTGGTAGATGCCGCTGGTGCGCAGGCCCAGGACTTTGGCGGCGATGAGCGCCGTGATGCCGATGGGGCCCGGGGTGCTGATGATGAGTTCCGTAAAACCTTCCCGCTGGATGTAGTCCAACATCTGGAGGGTGGGTGGGAAGCTGAGTTTCTGGAGTTCGTATTCCGGGAGCTCAAACTCGCCGATGGGAGCGAAGTTCTTGATTGGGATATCGTTGATCCGGATGGTGGAGCGGGAGGTGACGACGACGAGGTCGTAGCCTTCTGCGACACAGGCGGCGGTTAGTCGGCGAATGGTGTTTGCCACGCCGTTTACATCTTCCAGTGTGTCTGTAAACCAGGCGCGCTTGGAGTTGCGTAGCCCCGGCGCGAGTTCGCCCGTCAGGTTGCGGCTCAGGTCCGCCAGCCACCGGCGGTCGGGGGCTTGGGCGCGGAACGTGTAAAGGTAAGGGGCGAGGGTGCCGAGGATGGGCAGCATGACGCTGAGTTCCTGGATGGCTTGGATCAAGCTGCCGGATGTGGCTTGTTTCACAAAGCGAGTAAAGAAGCGAAACGCCAGTTGGTTCGCAAAAAAGTTCGCTATGACAAACGCCCGCCGTTCCGGTTCCACGATGCCTTCGGTTTCCCGGGTCAGCAGCGCCTTCACGTCCGCCTGCCCAAAGTGCGTCGCAAATTGGCGCCAGACTGACATGTTGGCGGGCTTGGCGAGCTCGAAGATTTTGCCGGTGGCAATGCCTTGGGCGATAAATCCGAGTTTGTCGCTCCACGTAAATTCCGTGGGATCCCGGCCTTCCATAAAGCGGGAGAAGGCTTTGCCGATGAAGCTGGAGCTTTCGGCTCCGGATACTTTCGTTTCAATAAAACAGCGGAGACTGTTGTAAAGCCCATGGGAAACGGCGAGAGGGTTGCCACCCCGGCCGTTGGGCTGGGAGCGGCCGAGTCGGAGGTGACTCAGGAAGCCGGCGGCGTCGGCGCAGGGCGGCGTCTCGGTCCAGGCGGAGCCGGGGTACATGCCGCCATGATCGTCGGAGCCGCCGATGAGGTATTTTTTCCAAGGCTCGGGATGGGTGGGGGCGAGGCGATGGCGGTTGGCGAAGGCTTCGAGTTTTTGCGGGGTTAACCCGGCGATGATAAAGCGCGCGACGTCGCTGAGGAGGGCGTCGCGGAGGCCGTTGATGCCTTCGAAGTGCTGGAAAAGCAGGAGGAGCTTTTCGACGTGGGCCTGGGTGAGTGCCCCTTTGGTGCGGTAAAGGGGGTGGGCCACGGCGTGGGCGAGTTGTTCCTGGGCTAGGAACGCTTGTAGTTCGTAGATGTTGTTCCTGAGCGCCTGGAGCTGGTGGTGCTGGGTTTCGTTGATGCCCCACACCAGGACATGCACGGGGCTGCGGTCTTCGGGAAACCGGGCGCTCACTTGTTCGCTGAGAAAGACTCCGGGCCGATCGGCTATGGCCAGGCAACCGTCGATCTGGTCGTGATCGGTGATGGTGACAAAGTCCATGCCGCGCGCCTTGAGTTGCTCGTAAATGGCGCGCGGCTGGGTGTAGCTGTCGGGCAGGCCGATCCGGCGGAAAAACCATTCCGGGGCGCGTGCGCTGTGAAGGGAATGAATGTGGAGGTCGGCTTTCATTGAAAGGGCGCGGTTGGGATTGGGGTGGATTGGAACGAGTCGCGCGCGCGCTGGCGCAGGATCCAGGCTTGGTAGGTGAACGTTTGGCGGTGGCGCAGGGCGCTGGCGAGGAGGACGCGGATTTGTTGCCAGACGGGAGGTTGGTCGATGTCGACGGGATGAATGGAGACCCGGAGCAAGGCGTTGCGGGAGTGCAGCGCGCCATAGAGCAGGAGGTTCCAGCCCAAGCTGAGGAGCCGGCGCCAGGCGCTGCGCACGCTCCAGACCAGGGATTGGGAGTCGAATCGGACGCCCCGGCGCAGGTCGCTGACGGTGCCCAGGCGGGTGGTGTAATCCAGCCCCGACTCGATCAGCACCGCTTCCGCTGGCGCGCTCAGGAGCCATGCGGGCGCGATAAAGCCTACGGGACTCAGCCCGATTTGCGTGAAGTCCGCACGCGCCCGGGCGATCAAGTCCGCAGCGCTGGCTCTGTCGATGTCATAGAACTCGCCTTCGTCGGCGGTGTAGAGGCGGGTGGTGAGTCGGGCGGTTATGGATTCGGCGGCACGCCGCTGGCGCTGATGGAAGTAGCCGTGGATGACGATTTCATGGCCTTCCTGTGAAAGTTTCCGCAGCCATTGGGTGAAGTTTTTGTCCTCCAGAAAGTGCCCGCAGTGGTGGTGGTCCGCGATGACCAGGAGCGAGCACGCGCCCACTCCCATTGCCCGGAGTTCATCCAGGATGCGTTCGCATTGTGGCCGGGTGCGGGGCGATACGTCGTGGAGCGAAATCACCAGGGCCCCGTTTTTCATGGAAGCGCGGGGGCGTTATCGTCGGGCTTTTCCTGAGCGCCTTTGCGTTTTAGGGCGCGCGCGGCGAGTCCGCTTAGGGCCAACGCCGTGAGGCCGGCGCAGAGATGGGCCAGCCAATCGCCGTGTCGCGTGTAAAATGTCTGGGGGGCGTTCTGCGGGGCGTTCTGCGTGGCGTTCTGCGTGGCGTTCTGGGGGATAGACAGTTCGCGCACCGCGAAGCCTTGTTGGAAGGGGGCGAGCCAGCGGTCGATCCGGCCGCTCGGATCGACCGAGGCGGTGATGCCGGTGTTGGTGCAGCGGACCAGTGGTCGGCGATTTTCCACGGCCCGAAAGATGGCGTTGTCGAAGTGTTGCTGGGCGCCGGCGGTTTCCAGGAACCAACCGTCATTGGTGAGGTTGACGAGGAGTTGGGCGCCGTTGCAGACAAAGCGTCGGGTGAGGTCGCCCAGGGAGTCTTCGAAGCAGACCAGGGCGGCGAATTTGAGCGGCGGGCGGTGGAGATCGAGCACGGTGAAGTCGTGGCCCGGGGTGAAATCTGAGGGCACAAGTTCGCCGGCGATCATGGCGAAAAGAGGGAAGCTGTGCCGGAGAGGCATGTATTCGCCAAAGGGCACCAGGTGCATTTTGCGATAGCTTTGGATGTCTTTGCCGTGCGCGGTCAGCAGGGTGGCGGTATTGAAGGCCTCGTGAGTGGTGTCGTCGGAATCGGCGGTGCCAATGAGCAGCGCGAAATCTTCCGAGGCGACCTGTTTGAGGACGAACTGATAATTGTGTTCGTCGGCATACATGCCGCGCGGCGTGGCGGCTTCAGGCCAGAGCAGCAAATCGGGTTTGGCTGTGGCGGCGAGGGCGGTGAGGGTTTCGAGTTGCGCCAACACCCGGTCCTCGCTTTCCGCGGAGAACTTTTCGGTTTGTGGGATGTTGGGTTGGATGGCGGCGATCTTGATCTTGGCGGCGGTCTGCGCCGGGTGTCGACCGGGGAGCAGGGAACGCACGCCGTAGGAGAATACGGCGGCCACCAGGGCCATGGTGAGGCTGAATTCCCAGCGCACGCGTTTGAGAAAATGGGGCCCCATTTCTGCGATCAATCGGCGCACGATGATCACCGCCATGACATTGCAATAGGCCACCAGAAACGAGAGCCCCCAGACGCCTGTGAGATCCACGATCTGGATCATCGCCAGCTCGGCATGCAGCGCCACGCCGAGCCCGTTCCAGCCAAAGCCGCTAAAGAGCCAGCCGCGAATCCATTCCTGGGCGACCCAGGCTGCGGCGCCCAGCAGGCCCGTGAAAATGTTGCGCGTCGAGCGCGCGAAATCGGCGGGGCGCCCGGCGCAAATCCGGCCCATGAACCAGCCCCAGAAAGCGAAATAAAGGCCCAGGTAAAGGGCGAGGGCGAGCGGGATGGCCTTGAGCCAGAACTCGCCGAAGAGGGTGCCTAGGGAGCTCAGCCAGTAGAAGGTGGCGGTGAAGAAAACCAGGCCGGTGACATAGCCGAGCGCGGCCTGGCGCCTGGGAGTTTGGAGCGGGGAAAACCAGACGGCGCAGAGCAGGGGAGTGAGCGCCAGCCAGCAGAGCCAGCCCTGGTTCCATGGGGCCAGGCACAGGGCCTGTAATATCCCGCTGAGGACGGCGGCCAGCCAAGGCCAGAGCTTGTTCAGGGCCGATGCCCACGGGCGTTTTGCGGAAGGTGATGTCATGCGGCGCGGCCGCGATTTGGCGCGGGCGCGGTGTTTTCAGCCTATTGCCTGCGGATCGCAATCCGCAAATGGCTATTCGCGCCGGAGCCGGCGGCTTTTCGGGGCGTCCTGGCTGGGATCCAATGTGGATTTTAAGGCGCGGATATAGCCGGAGTTGACGTGGAAATTCGCGGCGTTGAGTTCTTCGCTGGAGCGGAATGCGTCCTTGTCGCTGATGACGAGGCCTGTGGAGATGAGGCCGTCGAGGGTGTCGATGATCTCGGCTTCCTCAAGTTCGCCGCAGCGTTCCTTGAGGGTCTTGCCCGTGGTGGCGCCGCCGCCGAACCCGAGGGCTTTGATGATTGAGATTTCGACTCCGTCGAGGTTGAGGTCTTTGGACATAAATGAGTTATGAATTATGAATGCCGAATTATGAATGCCGAAGATTCGGAGCGCGCCGGTGCTCGTGGAGTCCGCGACGACACCACCGGGAATCTACGTGAAACGCAGTTCGGGTAGTGGGCGGCTGTTTAACGCGTAGGCATTCGGGGAGTTACGATGCGATTACAAGGCGCATTTTTTGTCCGAAACTGGGTGTCCCACACCCACTCGGCTGTCTCCGTTTCCTCCTTGTTTCAATCTTCTGTTTTCGCGTTCAACCGCTCGGCGACATCGCTTTGGATCCATGTCCAGAGGCTTTCCAGCGACGCGCTGACTTCGGTTTGGGCCTGCGCAAGTTGATCGGCTGTAAAGCTTTTGCCCGCTTCCGGTAGGTGTCGGCCGAACATGTAAAATTTGATCTTCGGTTCCGTTCCCGATGGCCGCACCGCAACGCGGCGTCCGTCGGCAAGCACGATCATGAGCATCTTCTCTTTCGGGATCGCGTCGCCCTCAATGTCCACAAAGTCCTGGGTCGCAAAATTGCGCACCTCGGTGACGGTGACGCCCTGCACTTGTTGCGGCGGCACGGTGGCGTAGGAGCTCACGAGTTGCTGGATTTTGGAGGCACCTTCGGCCCCTTCGAACGTGAGGTTGCCGTTCTTTTCAAGGTAATAGCCGTATTGGGCGTAAACCGTGTCGAGCAATTCATCGAGCGTCAGGCCGAGGGATTTGGCGTAGGCGGCGACTTCGGAAAAGACGACGACTGCGCCGTTGCCGTCCTTGTCGCGGACAAAGTCAGCGGCGCTGTAGCCGTAGCTTTCCTCGCCGCCGCAGACGTAAAAGCTCGAATGCTTGAGGCGCAGCGCGCGGCTTTGGCTTTCG
>JAYTYG010000037.1:0-3989 GCA_043742585.1 Spartobacteria bacterium | reverse complement strand
TTTTGATCGTAAAGTGTGGGCCGCCGTGCAAATGCGCCGCGGGCCCAACGTTGTGGGCCCTTGGGGCTTGCTTCAAAGCTTTGCCGATTTGATCAAGTTCGCCTTGAAGGAAGTGATTATTCCCGATGGTGCCAACAAAGGCGTGTTCGTCATTGCGCCGATCGTCACCGCCTTGCTAGCGCTGGCTGCTTGGGCCGTCATCCCGCTGAACGAAGGTTGGGCTGTGGCCAACATCATCGTGGGCATTTTATATCTCTTCGCGCTTTCGTCACTGGGTGTTTATGGCATCATCATGGGCGGCTGGGCTTCAAATTCAAAATATCCGTTTTTGTCGGCGCTGCGTTCAGCGGCACAAATGGTGTCTTATGAAGTGTCCATCGGCTTTGTGATCCACCGCCTCCGAGCTGATGCTGGCAGACCTGGCTTGTGAAAAAGCTCGCGGCACAAATGCCAAAATCCTCATCGGCGGCCTAGGCCTCGGCTTCAGCCTCAAACGCGTTTTGCAATGCGTCGGACTCAACGCGCAAGTGCATGTCGCAGAGCTGATTCCAGAAGTCGTCGCCTGGAATCGTGAATTCCTTCGCGACCTCAATGGCGCGCTTCTGGAGGACGCGCGGGTCGAAGTCTTTATCGAGGACGTGTATCAAATCATCCGTCGCTCAGCCGCCAACTGCCATTACGACGCCATTATACTGGATGTCGACAACGGTCCAAATGCAATGGTGCAGAAGCAAAACACCCGCTTATACGATCGACACGGCTTCAATCGCATCTCAAAGGCCCTCTCCTCATCCCCCCCGGGCCGCGTCACATTTTGGTCCGCAGTCGAAGACCGGCCCTTTGCGCACCGGCTCGCGCAATCGGGGTTCAAAGTTGAAGCCCACGCCGCCAAATCCCATGAGCGCGCCAAACGCGCCGCCCACACCATCTACGTGGGCGAAAAGCTTTCACCCCAGGTTGGCGGCGACGACGCGCCGCTCCCGGTCGCAGCCACTCGGCGCGCGGATCGCCGCTGACGCGCGTCTGCGCCGGAAACTGGTTTCATGGAAACTCTTTTCACTGAAACCGGTTTGACGGAAGCCGGTTTGACGGAAGCCGTGGGTCCCCCCTGGAATTTAGGCGCATTGACATTGCAGTTTAGCGCGTGGATCGAGACAACAACGCCCCGCCAAATTTTCCACCCCTTACATCCCCTATTCGTCCCATGAAACCCAAAGGCATTAATCAAACCGAGTTCCTTGCCCTGCTTCAAAAAGTCCTACCAAAAGCCACCCAAGATCCGCATCTGGCCTCAAGTATTTACGAACAAATCGCCAAGGAAGTCCGGCTCATTAACAGCCTCGAATCCTTCGAGAAATTTTGCGAAGAAGGTTCCCTGCCCAATCTTGAACCCGACACCGTCGCAGAGCTCCAGAGCGAGCTGGCCGAGAAATTCGGGGAAGCCAACATAGCGATTACGGCCGAGGAAGATGGAGGCGGGGTAGCCGTCGAAATCACGCTCCCCGACCGCACCCTCAACAGCACGCTCAAGGTGAAAGCCGTCGGCGAAGAGGAAGAAGTCATCGCCCCATTCGTCCCCTTCCCCGTGTGCATGCCGGACGATCCCGAGTTGGTCTGGGTGCTGGCCCGCCGCGAAAATCTCGGCCCGGATGAAGCCGTGCGCGCATTGGTGCTGATCGAAGAAGAGTTCTGGGCGACTAAAGGCGGCCAGAAATTGCAGAAAGAGCAAGTGGACAAAACGTTCGCCGAATTCATTGCGCACGTGCCTGCGGCGGCATTGAAGGAGAGCGGCTTGAAACGCCACTACAAGGAGCCCGAGACACTCAAGGCGTTGCAGCTCCTCACCCGCACCGCCCCCGCAGAACTCAGCGAAGCTTTGGCGTAACGCAGCGCGCGCCAAAGGCGGGGATTTAACGCAAGACGCAGAGACGCGGAGGGGGGACTTGGCACTGAGAAAAGCCGCCCACTGCGCCCACTGCGCCCACTGCGCCCACTGCGCCCATGCAGCCCGCAGTCCCACTCCACGACCCCTGACCCCTGCGTTGCCAGAATGAGCGCTCTCCAAAACCAGTTTTACATCGCCACTCGACTTAGCGTGATCGAAGACGTCCACGAACGGCTCGCCGCCGTCGTGGATCGCGCCCGGAAACTGCCACCACTGGCTGATTCCGAGCGCGTCGAGGCCAACCGCATTGAGGGCTGCGTGTCCCGCGTTTGGATGCTCGCCACCCGCGAGGCCGAGGTCTGCCGCTTCCGTATCGATGCAGAATCCACGCTCGTGCGCGGCTTGGCCCACCTGATCTGCGAGATCTATGACGGCAGCACTTCCTCCGAAATCCTGGAATCCGAATCCGACATCCTCGACACCCTGCATCTGACCGATCAACTCACACCCACGCGCCGGCACGGGCTCAAACAAGTGCACCGCGCCATTCGCGACTTTGCCCGGGGCCAGCACCCCGCAGCGCAAAGTGCCGCGCAACCTGAATAGAGCCGTATCGATGCTCATCGATGCGCACAATCACCTCCAGGACCTGCGGCTTTGCGCCCAGCAGCGCACGATTTTCGAGGCCCTCGCCCGCCTGGACCTCGGCCGCGCCGTCGTCAACGGCACCCAGGAAAGCGATTGGCCAGCGGTCGCCGCGCTCGCATCCGAAAACCCCTGGATCCTCCCCGCCTTCGGCCTGCACCCCTGGCAGCTCCAGAACCGTTCGGCCCGATGGCAGGAAAACCTCCTCACCCACCTGGACGCGCAGCCCCATGCAAGCATCGGCGAAGTCGGCCTGGACCGCTGGATTCAACCCCACGATTTCCCGCTCCAATGCGACATCTTCAAATGGCAAGTGGCCCTGGCAGCCACTCGCAACCTGCCCCTCACCATTCATTGCCTCAAAGCCTGGGGCGCACTTTGGGAGATTTTGAGCCAACAGCCCCTGCCCCGGCGCGGCTTTCTTTTGCACGCCTACAGCGGCCCGCAGGAAATGGTGGAAGGCTTTTGCAAGCGCGGCGGATACTTTTCATTCTCAACCTATTTCTTACATCCGCGGAACTCCCGGCAACGCACCGTATTCGAAGCCATTCCGCTGGACCGACTACTGGTTGAGACCGACGCGCCCGACATGGCGCCGACCGAATCGCAAACCCTGCATCCATTACAGGACCCGGCAGGCGCGCCCATTAATCATCCCGCAAACATCACACTGGCATACGAAGGACTGGCGCAACTCCGTGGCCTACCGCTTTCAACGCTTAGCGCACAGGTGGAACGCAATTTCCTGCAACTCTTTGGTGGTGCTTTGTCCCGCGAGTTTTGTTCGGTAGCCGCCGCAGCACCATAAGTCCCATGCTTCTCATGACTCCCATTCGCCCCCTCAAATCACGCGTGACAGCCCACTAGTGCTTAGCGACGGGACGTCGCTGCCACTTGACGCACCGCTTCGCCGGCGGCCGCAAATCCAAATGCGGCCGTGACAAATACAGCCGACCCAAAACCCGTCGCGCAATCCAGCGTCAACGAACTCCCCTCCTCCTTATTCAGGCACACACTCCCGTCCGACCACGGGAAATACGGCTTCTCCGGCGTATACACACACGCCACCCCCATCGGCACGTTCACCCCGCGTTCAAAGCCATGATCGCGTCGTAACTTCCGCCGCACCTGGCGCAGGAGTTCATCCTGAGTCGAATCGCCAAGATCAGCCACCCGCACGGCCGCGCCCTCCCGACGACCGCCCGCGCCACCCACCGTCAGCACAGGCAATCCGCGCGCGCGCGCACCAGCGATGATGAGACATTTGTTAGTCATCTTATCGATGGCATCGATGACAAAATCATAGGCGGGCTCCAGCAAACGATCAGCCGTTCCAGCGGTGAAAAATTCCGCCTGCGCATGGACCCGGCAATCTGGATTGATGAGTCGGACGCGGTCGGCGAGCACCTCGATCTTGGGGCGTCCGATCTGGCCATCGAGGGCGGGGAGCTGTCGATTG
>JAYTYG010000036.1:0-13300 GCA_043742585.1 Spartobacteria bacterium | reverse complement strand
TGTCGTCTGAAACGACTAGCACCTCTTCAGGGCGGATTTTGTAAAACTCAGAGATGGCCCGGACGGCTTCGCCACTGAGGTTCATGTAAGCAAGCGGCTTGCAGACAAGGACCCCGGAGCCTTTGGCCACTTCCGCTCGCCAGACTTTCTCTTTCTGAAAACTAACACGCAGGGTCGCCGCTAACCGGTCCGCGACCATAAACCCTACGTTGTGCCGGGTTTCGCTATATTCACGACCAGGATTGCCCAGTCCGACAATGAGGCGAAAATGCACGAGCGAAAGTGGACTGAGGCGGCTCGGAAGCGATGGACTTGAAAACGCCCGCTTTCGAGCACTCCCGGCTAAAAGCCGGCCCCCGCCTCAGTTGCCCATCTTTCGGACTACTTCTTACCGGACTTCTTTTGTTTGCCGTCTGGCTTGGCCGAAGGGTCAACAGCAGCTGCGATCTCAACCTTCGGTGCCACCACATGCATGACAGTCAGGTCGCCATTGCCGCGCGCCGTGACGCCGGCTGGCAATACGAGATCCTTGATATGAATGGCTTGGTCGACTTCCAAGGCGCTCACGTCGATGACGATGACTTCCGGCAAATCCAGAGGCAAGCACTCCACCTCGATCGAATGCAGGTTGAGCTCCAAAATGCCGCCACTTTTCACTCCAGCAGCTTCACCCAGAGTCTCGATGGTCACTGCCGCATGCAGCTTCTTGTTCGGATCCACTGCGTGGAAATCCACGTGCAAGATCGTGCGCTTCACTGCGTGATGCTGCACTTCCTGAATCAGGGCCAGACGATTTGTCACCTGCGCGCCGTCAGCGATTTCGAGGTCCACCAGCAAATGCTCGCCAGTGGCATGGCTCAGGACCTTGAAGATCTCGCGCGAAGCGAGCTGAAGATTAAGCGCCCCTTCGGTGCCACCGTAGATCACGGCAGGCACGAACCCCTGCGCCTTGATCTTTTTAACTGCTGTGCGTCCTGCGTGCGTGCGCGTCTGCGCCGATAGTTTGATTTGCTTGGCCATATTTAGAATTTTTCGTTTTCGCTGATTTTGAACAGAGAGGATACCGACTCGTCGTCGTGAATGCGCTTGATGCCTTCGCCCATGAGTTCGGCGATGCAAAGCTCGGTGATGGGAAAGCCGTCCCCGGAGCGCACCGGCACACTATTGGTGGTCATGAGCTCGCCGATTTCAGATTTCAACAACCGCTCGATCGCAAGATCCGACAGCACCGCATGGGAAACCGCAGCAATGACTTTGCTCGCCCCGCGCTCTTTAAGAAGCTTCGCCGCGCTGGTGAGCGTGCCTGCGGTTTCAGTCAAATCGTCCACCAGCAACACCACTTTACCCTCAACTTCGCCGATGATATTGATCGCTTCGGTCTCCGTCGGGCTCTTGCGCCGCTTGGCCACAATCGCCAAACCAGTTCCCAACGCCTGGGAATAGGCCGAAGCCATCTTCAACCCGCCCACGTCAGGCGATACCACAATCAGATTTTCGATGTGCTTCTCTCGAATATGCCGAAGCAGCACAGGCGCCGCGTAAAGATGATCGACCGGGATATCAAAAAAGCCCGCCACCTGCTGCGCATGCAAATCCATCGTCAGCACCCGGCTCACTCCAGCCGCCGTGAGCAAATTAGCCACCAACTTGGCCGTGATCGGCACCCGGGGCTGATCCTTGCGATCCTGCCGCGCGTAGCCGAAAAAGGGAATCACCGCCGTGATCCGTGCCGCGCTGGCCCGCCGGGCGGCGTCCACCATGATCAGCAACTCCATGAGGTTCTGATTGGTGGGAGGGCAAGTGGGTTGAACGATAAAAACATCCCGGCCCCGGATATTCTCGTTATACTTCACGTAAGTCTCCCCGTCCGGGAAGGAGGTCACAGTGGCGTCGCCAAGGCCCACACCCACGTATGCGCAAACTCTCCGCGCCAACTCAAGGTGGGCAGAACCGGCAAAAATTTTCAATTCTGAACGTTCGCGAAGCATTTGGAAAAAGGGAGGGCGACTCTAGAACGCAACTCCGGAAAGACAAACGGAAAATTCCATTGACTTAGCACCCCCCCCCCTCACGACCGCTCAAACCCGCTATCCAACTCAAATCGAGCGCCGGCAGAAATGCCCGCATCCGGGCGGAAACGGACGCGAACAGGCACTCAACTCCGACGGCCATCACCACCAACAAGTAATTGCAGTTCAATTACTTGCATACACTCCATGAAAGCCACGGCATCCTCATGCAGCCGCCCTCCCTCCCCGCCTCGATGCAAACAAGCCCCCGTGCCCTCACCCTTTTTTTTGATCTGAAAAATCATGGTGAAAAAACCGGGATTCGGACTCTTATCCAACCCGATCTCCCCTCTTTTATGTGCCCTCTGCGAATTTCGCTAACCTCCAGGTGCCGTTGCCAAACGCAGGGAAAATAGGGACTTAACGCAGAGCAAGGCGCAGAGGCGTAAAGGCAGGTCGGACTTGCGATGCTTGGATAACACTCCCAATTCAAATCACCGACTGGCGACAGCAAACCGGCAATCTCACCTTCCAGCCTCTCTGAACCTCGGCGTCTCGGCTTGCTCTGGGTTAAATCCTAAAACGCAAAGCCGCAGTGAACCAAACCCGGGGGATCCCAGGGGGAGCCCAATGGGAGCCAGCCAAGCAGCTTTAAAGAGGGTCGACTAAAGAAGGTCGATTTCAGAGACGCGTTAATCCTAAACGCGATAATCATCACTTAAGAGCGGGGCCGCCATTCGTGCAGCACGAGGCACGCTCACTGATTCGCGCCGACGAAAGAGCGCACCTCGCAGGAGAGCCCAGGCACGTCGGCCACCCTTTCGGACTTTGTGCTTTCTGTGTTCCCTGCGGCTTTCATTTCCGGATTTAAGTTAATGGCAACTGCCCAACTATATTTTCACACGACAACCAGAACCTCGGGGGCAGAACAATTCCACTGGGACCGCAGTGGTTCACCTCATGTTTTAAGGGCGCACTCAGAGCAAATATCACCAGCACAGGCCACCCCTATAGCGCAGCAGGGGTGTTTTTCGTCCACACTCTCTGTGGGAACCGGCACAAGAGTGATGAGATTTAACCTTTACACGCTGCACCTCATTTTCTACCTCTCTGCGGCATGCGGGCCGCAAGCTCGCTTACAAACCAAACAAACCAAGGATCAAACACTGATGAAAACAATCGCACTTACCCTCATCGCAGGGATCGCGGCAGCAAGCAGCGCTTTCGCTGGCCATGAAATCTCCCACAAAGACAAGGTCGTTACTCCTATGGAGCCTTGCTTCAAGGACCAAGAGCTTCAGCTCGACGTGTTCGGCAGCTACACAGCTACCCGTAACGCCAGCTCACACGGCGACGGATTCGGCGGCGGACTCGGCGTGAACTATTTCTTCATGAAATACGTCGGCGTCGGCGTGGACGGCAACATTTATGATGGCGACGCAAACGGCGTTTGGGATTTCTCGGCTCGCGTGATCGCTCGTTACCCAATCGAAATGGGCACCTTCTGCATCGCTCCTTACGCCTTCGGCGGCGCTGGAGCAGTCACTGACGGTGGCACCGAAGCAACCGTGCACGTTGGCGGCGGTCTGGAATGGCGCGCTACCCACAACATCGGCGTCTTCGGCGAAGGCCGTTACACCTGGGCTGACACCAGCGCAAACGACAACGCGCAAGCTCGCGTTGGTGTGCGTTTCGTGTTCTAAGCTGAGCCGACTCGTTTAATTATTTAAAACGCCGGAGTGGAAACACTTCGGCGTTTTTTTGTTTCGCGCCCCCTCCTTCACGCGCTCCTCCCTCTGCGGCTAAGAAAGCCACCCGTTAACGACTTATTATAGACACATGAAACCCATCGCCGCCCTCCTGGTCCTGACTCTTTTAACCGCTCCTTTCGCCCACGCCGGCGACACCCAGCTTTTCAACGGCAAAGATCTCACGGGCTGGACAGGGCTCCCCGAATTCTGGAGCGTGCAGGAGGGCACGATCACCGGCAAAACCACCAAGGAAACTCCCACCAAGGGCAATACCTTCCTCGTTTTCAAGGACCCAGTCTCCGACTTCGAACTCCACCTCAAATACAAAATCGTCGACGGAAACGGCCAAGCCAACGGCTTCGGCAACTCCGGCATTCAATACCGCAGCAAAATCGTCGATGCCGAACATTTCGTGGTGGCCGGATACCAAGCCGATTTTGAGGTCGGCAATAGCTACTCCGGGATTCTATACGAGGAGAAAGGCCGCGGCATCCTCGCCAAACGCGGGGAGAAGGTCGTAATCAAAGAAGGCGACGCCCCCAACAAACCCAAGATCGAAGTGACGGGCGAGGTGGGCAAATCCGACGAGATCCAGGCCGGGATCAAACCGGCCGACTGGAACGAATACGTGGTCATCGCCAAGGGCGGCCACCTTCAGCATTTCATCAACGGCAAACAAACCGTCGACGTGACCGACGAAACCGCCGTAGGCGCCAAGACGGGTTGCCTGGCGCTCCAGCTCCACGCGGGCGCGCCTATGCAAGTGCAGTTCAAGGACATCGTCCTTAAAACCGAATAACCCGCCTACTCAAAGAAAAAGGCCACCAGCGACTTCATCGCCGGTGGCCTTTTTGCTGTAGCCACAAC
Source organism: Spartobacteria bacterium (assembly GCA_043742585.1). Lineage (GTDB taxonomy): Bacteria > Verrucomicrobiota > Verrucomicrobiia > Chthoniobacterales > Chthoniobacteraceae > CAIURC01. The sequence goes on along the minus strand of JAYTYG010000036.1, from coordinate 8,673 downwards.
AAGCCGCCCCACGCCGCCCCTTCCCCCTCAACGATCGCCGGCAAACTCGCCGATTCGCCGGAACTTCGCATACCGCTCCGCGAGAAGCTGAGCCTTGGGCAAGCGACTGAGCTCTTCAAGATTGCGCGTCACTGCGGTTTTGAAATTCTGAATCGCAGCCGCATGATCCTGATGCGCCCCCCCGAGCGGTTCGGGGATTACTTCATCGATGATCTTCAAATCCAGAAGATCGCGCGCAGTCAGCTTTAAAGCCGCAGCGGCTTCCGGCGCGTGCTTGCGATGCTTCCAGAGGATAGCGGCGCAGCCCTCAGGACTGATCACCGAGTAATAAGCGTTTTCGAGCATGAGCACGCGATCCGCCACGCCAATCCCCAAGGCGCCGCCCGAACCACCCTCGCCGATCACCACCGCGACGATGGGGGTTTCGAGCACCATCATTTCGCGCAAATTGACGCCAATCGCCTCAGAAATGTGACGTTCCTCGGAGCCGATTCCCGGATAGGCGCCGGGCGTATCGATCAATGAAACAAACGGCAGGCTGAACTTTTCCGCCATTCGCATCAAACGCAACGCTTTGCGGTAGCCCTCAGGATTGGCGCAGCCGAAGTTGCGTTTGATATTCTCCTTAAGTTCGCGGCCCTTTTGATGACCGATCACCACGCAGCGATGATCGCCAATGGTCGCCAATCCGCCCGGCATCGCGCGATCCTCCGCAAAGAGCCGGTCGCCATGGACCTCGATGAAGTTTGAAAATGAAAGCTGAATGTAGTCCAAGGAATAAGGCCGGGCCGGATGTCTGGCGATCTGGACCCGCTCCCAAGCCGTCAAGTTTTGATAAATCTGGAGCTTGGTTTCCTCAATCTTGGCCTCCATCCGGCGCACTTCGCTGTCGAAGTTGATGTCCTGGGCTCGGGAGTGGTGCTTGAGATCAGTCAGCTTTTCTTGGAGCTCAATAATCGGTTTTTCAAATTCCAACGGATGCAATTTCATCAGGCAATAGTAGCAAGGGGTAAGTTACGGCTCCACGGTGACCGGATCGCCCTTGCGGAGCAAGGCAGCGAGTTCTTCAATATGCTCAGGCGCAAGGCCAAGGCCTCCAGGCGGTTTCGGGGCTGTGCTCTTACTATCCGGCCCGGGGTCGGAATACAAAGTATTGCCGCCCACGCTCAAGGCAATCCAATGCGACGCCTCCGCGTATTCTTTATCTGAAAACGTCACCCGCTGCCCCGCAGGCGCCCAGGCGATTTTTTCACTGACTTTACCGAGCAACTTCGGCCCCGTGGGCGCTGCCGCACTGCCCTTTTTCACCACCGGAGTCGCATGCGATTGCCCGGGCCGGGTCAGGATGGGATATTGTCTGAAAAACTTTCCGCGATTGAGCAGCGTGACTTTTCCGAGGCGTTTGTTAACGACAATCGAAAACTCGCCCGGCGACACCACCAGCCTTTGACCGATCCGCAGGATCGTGCCCGTCATGCGATTGGAGCGCAAAATAAGTTCCGGAGTCGTCTTCATTCGCGCGGCGACCTTGTTCAAAACGTCCCCGCTGCGCACCACATACTCCTCTTTCTCAGGGGCATACATCGGGGTCAGAAAAATCAACGCGTTCACCTCCCCGAACTGTTGGCGCGCTTCGTCAATTTTTGTGGACTGCGGATTCTGCTCGATAAATTGCCCAAAGGCACTCCGGGCATCGAGTAATTTACGCGCCTTAAACAACAGCGCACACTTCTCGAAATCTGCCAGCGAAGGATCCGGCGGCGGCGGCTCCGGCGGGCGCCTCTTCTCCTCGGTCAACGCCGTCTGCGGCTTCACATACAGCTCATAGGACCAGTACGCCGCGGATCCGAAGACCGCCACCGTTAAGAGCAGAATAATAAGAGCTTTGACCACAGACGATAAGGACTCTCAAACCCTTAGCCGAGAATCGGCGACGGGGAAAGGCTCGATCGTTTCAAATCGGTAAAACCCAAAGCGATTACTTTTCGCCGCGACTCATAACAGGCCCCGTTTCCGGAAGTCCTCGAAATGCTGACCTGAAGACTGCTGAATGAGATCGACTGCAAATTTCAGCAAGCACACCTCCCAGCCCTCATCGACGCCCTGAATAATCGCGCTGAAAGGATTTTCCTCCTGCTCCACGCGTTCTTCCAGGCGACTGATTACCGTGGCCAGCGGGCTCTGGATCAACTCCTCCACCACCGCAGTCTTGCGGAACTGAAACCCGTATTTAACGATCGCCAGGTCCCGGGCGTTTTCCTGGAGCCAGCCCACAAATTCCTCCGCCCGCTCGCCAAAGCCCTCCAGCAAACTGCGCCTGATAAATCCCGGAGTGACAATCTGCGGCCGCTCGATGTGCAAATAACCCTCGCGCACCCGCACCTGATGCGCGGAATCCATCAACTCGGTGACGAGATAAAACCGAAAGCTCGTATTGCCGAAAGTCTCGATGCGCTGTTGGGGCGCACGAACCACGACCATGCTTTCGATGGCATACTGGAAACTGTCCTCATTCAACATTCGCGTGGAAAGATAGGAGGGCAAGACATGGGCGCAATGATTGTTTTTCCGCAGGCGCTCCGGGAAAAAATCCGCTTGCGCATTGACACCACAATTCCTTGTGTTAACTCCGGCGCGATCCCCCACTCCACCACAAGATGTATTGTTCGAAATGTGGGAGCCTTGAAGACAAAGTCATCGACTCAAGACTCTCCAAAGATGGGCGGAGTATCCGCCGCCGCCGCGAATGCGTAACCTGTGCGCAACGCTTCACTACGTACGAGGAAATCGAGCGCGCCGATCTGCGCGTGATCAAGCGCGATGGCCGCAGCGAGCCCTTTGACCGCCACAAGCTCTTGAACGGCATGCTCAAGGCCTGCGAAAAACGACCCATCACCCGCGAGATGCTCGAAAAAGCGTCTGCGGATATCATCCAAAACCTCGAACAGGATTTCGCACGCGAACTGCCCTCTCATGTCGTCGGCACTAAAGTCATGGATGCACTCCATGATCTGGATGAAGTCGCCTACGTCCGGTATGCCTCGGTTTATCGGAGTTTCCAGGACATTGGGGAATTCATCGACGAGATCCAGTCTCTAGGCCTTCGTAAGAAGCAGAGTTCGCCGACGGCCGATCTCGTCCCCTAACCAATCACCGCAGCGCGACGCTGGAGTAGGTCGCGCAGAACCCGATCGGGGCATTTTTTAAATAGGCGTCTTTAAATAGGCGTCTTCAGAGCCCACAGATCGGCGGCAAACATGCAGCCGAAGGGAAACCGCTGAGACGCCGCTGCCACCCTTATCTCAAAAGACTGGTCCGGCGCAGCGCGCTCAAATCCTGTAAAGCCCGGGTTAACGTCGTATTCACGATTTCAACCCGCGCCCCGACTGAGACGGAATCGAAAACTCGCATCACATCCCGGGAACGCATGCGGATACAACCGTAGCTGGCCGGATGCCCGATGAGCGATTCGACCGGCGTGCCATGAATAAAAATGCCGCGATTGTAAGCACTTGCGTTATTCGACTGCAACCCGCGCAGCCGCAAAATGCGGGTGACAATCGGATCCCGCCCCGGAGCATTTGCCTCCAAAACCTCGCCCGTCCGGCGGCCCCCCTTAAAAACGGCACCCGAGGGCGCTCCAGCACCGACTTTATCCGCCACAGCCAACATACCCAAAGGCGTGGCGAAACTCCGGGGCCGATCGCCTAAACCGAAGCGGGAAGTCGACACGGGAAACTTTGCGACCCCCAAGCCATCCTCGATGAGGAGCAGCTTTTGGTCGGGCACACTTACTACGATACTGCGCTCCGAGTGAGCCGGAAGTTGTGCGGCGAAAAGGAAACCGAGAGCGGGAAAAAACGTCGAGCGAAAGAAAAAAACAGGCATTGGAATAAGGTCGGCAACGCCCGATGCCACGCGCTTAAGAGCGCGTCAAACGGAACAAACCAAACTTATTTACCAAAGCGACACCGAGAGCCCTATCCCGCCGCGATGCTCCTGCGCGTCCCGCTCCTGGACCGCGCGAAGATTCTCCACGCCCCCGAGCGAAGGCAAGTCGATCACCGAACTCCCACTCGTGTAATGCCTCTGGGAACTGGTCCGCGCACTGCCCGAGTTGGACTGGGCCACTAGCGCGCTTCCAGTCTGGATCGGCACCGAAACGGCCACCGTCCCCTTGCCCTTCTTCGACTCAGCCCCTTCCGCTACATGCGGAGTCTCCGCCGAATCATGCGTGGCAATCAACACCCCGGGTAACACCACACGCATCCGCTCATTGAGGATCTGCACCCGGGTCCCCACCGGCACCGCATTAAAAAGCGAAATCACATCCTCCGATCGCATCCGGATACAACCCCAACTGTCAGGCTTACCCAAAGTGCGCTCCACCGGAGTTCCATGGATGTAAATGCCGCGGCTGTGGGCGTTTTGATTGCATGCTTCGAGTCCACGTAAATACAGGATCCGGGTCACGATGGGATCCCGACCTTGGGCGTTGACCGGCAGCACTTCCCCAGTGGGCTGCCGGCACTTCAAGACCGCGCCGGGCTGAAGTCCGGCCCCGATGCGTTCTGCTACTTCCAATCGACCCAAGGGCGTCCCATAGCTGCGAGGCTGATCCCCGAGCCCGAACCGGGACGTGGAAATCTTATACTCCGCCAAACGCTGTCCGTCAGTCACCAACGCCAGCTTCTGATCCGGCACGCTGATCAAAATCTCGGTCGAAGCCGAGCACTCAGCCAATGCGCCGCCGAACAAGAGCACTGCGCAAAAGGCCCGGCGCACCGTCAAAAAAGAGTCCAAAACCAGCATCTTAGACAGGATTCAAATCCCAAGCGCTCTTAGACGGAAAGCGCGCTGCCTTGATCCCGCCACGGGAGTCGCAACTGAGGAAACCACTGGGCGATGGAGCTCAGCGCCACGTAACCAAACCCGCCCGCGAACAGAAGCAGAAACGGGATCGACATCCATTGCGCATGCGTGATCGCAGAAGCCAGAAAGTAACTGAAATACCCCGCAAAACCCAGCTCCAGAAATGGCAGCATCGTTTTCAGCGGCGAATACCGCGAGCGCTTCCAGCTCTTGGGTTTGCCCTCAATCCCGTATTTCGGCGTCCGAGTGAACTCCGACTGCTGGCCCAGCATCGCTTCCATGACAGCACGCGCATTATTTACCGCGAGCCCGATTCCCAAGCTGATGAGCGCCGGCAACAAAATCAGCTCTCGGACCCAAGTCTTGGGATGCAGCTCGCGTTGTGTGCAAATGTAGAAAACAGCGGCTGGCAATGAAGCGGAAATAAAGATCGGGATATCGATCAGGATCATCCCCCAAGTGCTGTGAGCCCCGCCTCCCACCGAATATGGGAGCAGCAGACAGAGAAAAAACAGGAGCAAATAAGCGTAATTGGAGGTCAGATGCGCGGTCGCCTCCAGCTTAATCAGCAACGGCAATTCAGCGCGCCACACCGTCGGCAGCAGCTTCATGCAGGTTTGGATCGAGCCCTTGGTCCAGCGATGCTGCTGGGATTTAAACCCGTTCATATCCACTGGCAACTCGGCCGGCGTCACCAAATCCGCCAAAAACACAAACCGCCACCCCTTCAATTGGGCGCGATAACTCAGATCCAGATCCTCAGTCAGCGTATCGTGCTGCCAACCGCCTGCGTCAGCGATGCACGTCCGGCGCCAAAGTCCAGCCGTCCCATTGAAGTTGAAAAACCGGCCACTGCGGCTCCGAGCCGTCTGTTCGAGCAAAAGATGACCGTCCAGAAACATCGCCTGAATCCGGGTCAGCAAAGAGTAATTCCGATTGAGATGCCCCCAGCGGGTTTGAATCATCCCGACTTTTTCGTCGGTGAAATAATGGATCGTCTTGAGGAGAATATCCGGAGTTGGAACGAAATCTGCATCAAGAATGAGGATAAACTCCCCCTTGCAACTGCTGTGCCCATTTTCCAACGCCCCGGCCTTGAACCCCGTGCGATCCGTGCGATGGATGAGTTCGATGTCCAATCCCAACGCCCTCAGCTCCGCCACCCGCGCCGCAGCGATCGATGTCGTCTCGTCGGTGGAATCATCCAGCACCTGCACCTGGAGCAGATCCCGCGGATATTCGAGCGCCGCGACCGAGCTCAGCAAACGCTCAACGACATACAGCTCATTGAAAATCGGCAACTGCACCGTTATCCGCGGCAGCGCTTCAAATTGCGCCAACGGCTGAGGTGCCTTACGTCGATTCTTTAGAAAAAGATAAACGATCGCGTATCGGTGTAGGCCATAAAGCGAAAGCCCAAAGAGGACGATGAAGTAGCAAAATGTCCAAATTGTGGTGCCCAGGCTTCCTTGCATAGTGATTTTTTTGCCGTTTCCGGCCGATCAAGCGCGGGATAATGGCGAGTGAGTTCGAAGGGTCAAGCGGGAAATCACTCCTAAATGCGCGACTAAAAGTGAGAATCCCATCCGAACTGCGTTCGGAATTTTACTGCTGCAATAGCCGATCGTTTCAGGAACAAGATACGATTACATGTCGATCGCCTCGCGCTCCGCCCTTTTAATTGGACTCTGTGCGGCTATTTCCGCCAGCGCTGCGGCCCCCAAAAAAGCGCCTCCGCCGGGCCGCGACGACCTCGAACATGTGAGAGAGGAGCTCGGCATCAATGAATTTACGGCGCCGTCGATCGGGCTGCTTTTTGAACAATTGGAGTCTCTCAGGCCCATTCCTTTTGAAAAAGCGTGGCGAGATCTGCCCGAAGCGCCGCCCCAGGATCGGCCGCGCTTGGCACTGAGCGCCGGGCAAGTGATCGCAGACGGTTTTCTGGCCGTGAGCGCGCAAAAACAATCCCGACTGGAGCCCGTGGGCCGGGTGCTGCTCAAACTCGCCAAAGGCCTCGGAGTCGGCGAGCACATCACCAAACACAGCAAGAGCATCCTCGAACTCTCCGTCTTGCAGAACTGGACTGCGGTGAAACGGGAACTCGTCCAAGCCCAGGGCGAGGTCGAAGCCGGGATGATGGCACTCAAGGACGAGGAAATCGCCAATCTCGTCAGTCTCGGCGGCTGGCTGCGCGGTTTGGAGATCACCGCCAGCATCGTCGAAGAAAGCTACAGCGCCGAACGCGCCCGCACTTTAATTCAACCGGAACTCTTCGATTACTACGGGGACCGGCTGGGAACGCTCAACCCGCTGTTAAAGAAAACGGAATTGATGATCCTGATTGATCGAAATCTCAAAGATATCCGACAACTGACGCGCAAGCCAGTGGAAACACCCATTGCGTTAACCGAAGTAAAAACCATTCGCGAACTGGCCCGGGAAATCAACAAAGCCATCGCCTCCAGCGAACCGCAATGAGCCCCTCCCCCACCCAGCGTTTCAACGACCTCACAAGAAGCTACCTGGAAGCCACCTGGGCGCTTTTCCCCCACGAAGCCAGCGCACTTGGCCTCCATCATTTGGATGCGGAACTGGGCGACAACAGCCCCCGCACCTGGCAATCCCAGGGGAAACTCATTGCCGCCACCCTCCGCGAACTTGAGAACCTGCCGGACCACGATTTTGTCGGCGACGATTGGCTGGACCGGCGCGAACTCTTATCCCAGCTCCGCACCGGGTTTCAATGGAACGTGGAGCTGCAACGCTGGCGCAATAACCCTCAAATCCATTGCGACACCGCGATCGATTCGATCTTCAGCCTAGTCATCCGCAACTCCCATCGGCTCGCAGCCATCCAGCCCGCCATCGAAAGCCGATTAGCCAAGATCCCGGCATTCCTGGCTCAAGGCGCCGCCTGCCTGCAGGCGCCCGTCCCGCTCTGGACCAGGCTCGCGCGCAAGAGTTGTGAGAATGTGGATGGCTTCCTCAAAGACGTCGCCGCGCAGCTCGCTCCATTCTCCCCCGACCCCGAACACCTGCATTTGCTGGCTCGAAACGCCATCGCAGCCTTCGCCAAATACGCGCGCGCCGCCGAAAACAAAACGCCCGGCCCCACCAACGGATTCGCCATCGGCCGCGAAAAATTCGAACTCCTGATTCGCGAAAAAGCCGGTCTGAGCTATTCGCTCCCCGAAGTTCAGGCGCTCGGACTGAGCCTGGTGGAAAAGCTCTCGCATCAAGTCGCCAAGGAATCCAAGAAATTTGGCCATAAAAAAGCCGGGCAGATTATCGAAGAAGCCGCCGCGCGTTGGGCTCCGCAGGCCGGCTCGCTACTGGAATCCTACCAACGCATCACCACCACCGTGCGCGGCCAATTTGAGCGCGCAAATGTCGTCAGCTTTCCCAAAGGCGAACACTGCAAAGTGCTACCGGTGCCGGCGTTTCTAAAACATCACTTCCCCACAGCCGCCTACAGTCAGCCCGGCCCGTTTGATAAAGAGCAGACGGGGATTTTTTGGGTCAACGACATGAGCGCCGCGCAAAGCGATCCCGCCAAGCGCTTGGCCGAAGTCGCTCAACACTTCGGGATGGAGTTCACCTGCGCCCACGAAGCGTATCCCGGTCATCACCTGCAATTTGTCATTCAAAACCAGCATCCCAGCCAGCTCCGACGCTTGAGCAGCCACGCCATTTTCTACGAAGGCTGGACGTTGTGGTGCGAAAAAATGGCGGTGGATCAAGCCGTGATCGACTTCCCGGAAGCCCACTTGATCCAGCTCCACGACGCGCTCTGGCGCGCCC
>JAYTYG010000035.1:0-1704 GCA_043742585.1 Spartobacteria bacterium | reverse complement strand
TTCTCCTCTGAAGGCAGAACTACATTTCGCCCCAAAGGCACTACAAATCTCAAGATTTACTCAGAGAGGTAAGCCTCGATGAGAAACTCGGGTTAAGTTAAGGAATCGGTCGGCGTGACTGTCGGTGAACGGCGGTGGAATCGCACGGGTATCGTGGCCCTACAGGCCACTCATCGATAACGCTTGCTACCCAGGGCGTCACCCTGGGCTTTCACATTTTCGCACCTTCGGCGCTCGGAATCGCTCCGTCCGTTACTTGTTAACCATGGCTGACTTTTATTTTGGCCATGAAAATGGGGTCTTTTTTGTTAACCTAATGGCAGTGGGGCGGCGCTTACGCCCTTGCGGACGTCTTTTGCACATGCCTGTAATCCGCCCCTGGCATTCCCCTTAGACAATATTTCCGCGCGCACTTCCTCCTCTCGCCATTTCCGAAATTCGTGATTTCTTTAGGCGTCTGTGTTGCCCCCTGACCCTTCTTCCAGCCTCCCCCCCAATCCCCACGTGTCCGCCTCAAAAAAACTTCTCGTCGTCGACATCGCCGCCCTCGGCTGGAACCTCGTTTCCAATCTCCCTGAGTTTAAATCTGCGCAAACCTTTTTTCCGGCAGTCACGAGCGTATTCCAAGCCTCCTTCCGCACTGCGGCCACGCCCGGCGCCCATGGATTGGTCGCCAACGGGCTATTTTTCAGGGACCTGCACAAGGTGCTATTCTGGGAACAATCCGCGACCTTGGTGGAAGGCCCGCGGATCTGGGAAAAATTCCGGGCGGGCGGCGGCAAAGTGGGGATGATGTTCTGGCAACAGAGCATGGGCGAGGACGTGGATCTGGTGGTGACGCCTGCGCCTATTCACAAACACAGCGGCGGCATGATCCAAGCCTGCTACACCCAGCCAGCCAGCTTGGAGGCACGGCTCAATGAAGCCATCGGGCGCCCTTTCAACCTGATGAATTATTGGGGCCCACTGGCGAACTACAAATCCAGCGATTGGATTGTCGATGCCACTTGCGCCGTCATGGGCATGCCCGACATTGCCCCTGACTTGCTGCTCACTTACATCCCTCACCTCGACTACGATTTGCAACGCCACGGCCCAGATGGCGAGCCCGCCAAGAAAGCGCTCGACATCCTGCTGGGGCATCTGACCCGGATCAAGTCGGCTTGTCGCGATTTCGGCTACGACTACATTTTCGTGGGCGACTACGCCATCGAACCCGTCAAACGCGGCGCGCTCTTCCCCAACCGCGTGCTCCGGGAAGCCGGCCTTTTTAAAGTGCGGACGATCCGCTCGATGGATTACACAGATTTCTTTACCAGCCAGGCCTTCGCCGTCGTCGATCATCAACTCGCCCACGTCTACTGCCGCAACCCCGAAGCCACGCGCGCGGCTGCTGCGGTTTTGGAGAAAATGCCCGGGGTCGCTGAGGTGCTCGATCGCGACGCCCAAGCCGCGCGCGGTCTAGCCCATGCCCGCAGCGGGGAACTGATGATCCTGGCAGAAGACGGCGCTTGGTTTGCCTACCCCTGGTTTGAAAAAAAGCAGGCCCCCGATTACGCCAGCCATGTCGATATTCACAACAAACCCGGCTACGATCACTGCGAATTATTTTTCGGCTGGCCGCCCCCGAGCGTAAGTTTCGATACGGACAAAATCCGAGGCTCCCACGGCAGCGTCGGCGCCGGATATGAAGTCGCCTGGGCC
>JAYTYG010000034.1:0-6402 GCA_043742585.1 Spartobacteria bacterium | reverse complement strand
GACGCTGGCCATTGAGCTGCAGTTTTACGCGCTCTACCCCTTGATTTTCTGGCTGCGCCGGGGCCGCCGCCGGATCCAGCCCCGCGTCCCGCCACGCATGCCGCAGCCGTTCATCCAGCTCGGGGAGCACGCTCGGGAAAACTTCGCGCAAATAATGCAGCAGATTCCGGCGTTCATCGGTCAGCGTCGGCTTCTCCAGTAAAATCTCACCCGTCCGCCACAGCCGCTCCAGCCCGGCCTTCATCCCACTCCGCAGCGACGCGTCCTGACTCGGCGTCAGCCGGGAATGATCGCGCGTGACCAGCATCGCATACAACGCCCGATGCTGATCGAGCACCGCCAAACGCTTGGCCTCAGTCGGATGCGCCGTCAGCACCGGCTCCACCCAGACCCGGCTAAACGCTTCGACGATCGTCGCCGCGTCAAACCCCTGCTTCACGAGCTGCGAGAGTTGGTCCCCCCACAAACCGCGTTCGGCGCGCAGCCCTTCATGAGACTCGCGCAACGCGCGCATGTCCGAGGCGGCATTTTCCTCCACCATATTCAGGAGCTGAAACGCCACGGCATACACCAGCCCGAGATGAGCCGGCAACTCCTCCACCGGCGTCGTCGCCGCCGTCCCGCGCCAGGGCAATTGCGCCGCCAACTCCTGGCAATTGAGGCTCTCGAGAACCTCCTTGAAACAATCCATCAAAAACCGCAAATCCCCGTCTATCTTCTCAAACCCAATCGTCAAATAATCCGGCGGAATCGAGCTATCTTTGGGTGTATGCATGCCGAGTGCGGGTTGTGCTCTGCCAACGCCTCAAGGGCAAGACCGGTTTGGGGAAATTATGAAGGATGAATGATGAAGTATGAAGGAAGAGGGACGCCGCCGCCTTTCAGCCTCAACAACTCACTCCGACTCCTCAGCCCTCATCCTTCATCCTTCATCCTTCATCCTTCATCCTTCATCCTTCATCCTTCATAATTCCGCCATGACCACCATCACCGTCGACCTCGGCCCCCGTTCCTACCCCATCATCATCGGTCCCAGCATCCTCCCCGAACTCGGCGACATCTTACGCGAGCACGGCCTCGATCAAACCAAAGCCTTCGTCATCACCAACCCCCAAGTCGGCCACCTCTACTTCCCCACCGTCCGCGACTCCCTCCTTAACGCCGGGTTCACCGACATCGTCTCCCACGAAATCCCCGCCAGCGAGGAAGGCAAAAACTGGGACGAATTCTCCAAAGCCTGCGCCGCCCTCCTCTGCGCCTTTCCAGACACCGGCTCCGTCCCCCTCGTCCTCCTGCTCGGCGGCGGCGTCGTCGGCGACCTCGGCGGATTCGCCGCCGGCGTATTTCGGCGCGGCGTCCCATTCGTGCAAATCCCCACCACCCTACTCGCCGCAGTCGACTCCAGCGTCGGCGGCAAAGTCGCCGTCAACTTCGGTGGCGTCAAAAACATCATGGGCATCTTCAATCAACCCCGCATGGTGCTCTGCGACCTCACCCTCCTCTCCAGCCTCAGCCCACGGGAACTCCGCAGCGGCCTCTCCGAAGTCATCAAATACGGCGCTGTCTGCTCCGCCTCACTCTTTGCACAACTCGAAGGCAGCGACTCCCGACCCGGCGCCTTGGAGAAAGTGCTCCAGCTCGATCCCATCACCCTCACCGACATCGTCGCCCAATGCGTCCAGCTAAAAGCCCGAGTCGTCGAACGCGATGAACTCGACAAAAAAGGCATCCGCAACGTCTTAAACTTCGGCCATACGATCGGCCACGGCCTGGAACTCTCCGCCGACTACTCCCTCACCCACGGCGAAGCCATCTCCATCGGCATGATCGCCGCCACCCGCCTCGCCATCGCCCTCGGCGCCTGCTCCGAGCTCTTTCTCCAAAGACTCCAGGCCCTCCTCCTCCGCGCCTCCCTCCCCATTAGCTACCCGGACAACCCCGGCCTCTTTGACCGCATCATCAAAGCCATCCAGGTCGACAAAAAATTCCGAGCCGGCAAAAACCTCTTTGTCCTGCCCACCGAAATCGGCTCCTGGAAACAATACGAAGACGTCCCCTGGGAGCTCGTCTATGCGGCCGTGCGCTCGGTCCTGGTTCCACCGCCCGCTCCCTCGCGCAACCCATAGCCCCCCTCCTACCGCTCGCGGTTTTCAGACCGCAGCGGGATCTTCTTGGTCCGCAACTCGTGATGCGTCTCGATGTAACGCAACGAATGCGTCTTCGCCCGCATCAACACCGACTGCGTCACCGCCCGATGCTTCTGCACCCGCACCCCGCGCAAAAGCGGACTGTCGCTAATCCCAGTCGCACAAAAAATAATGTTCGGCCCCTGCGCCAAATCATCCGCATAAAAAACCTTCGACAACTCATCCTCGCACCCCTGCGCGATCAGCTCCCGCCGCTCCACCTCATCCCGGGGCCACATCATCGACTGCATATCGCCGCCCAAACATTTCAGCGCCGCTGACGCCAACACCGCCTCGGGCGACCCGCCGACGCCCACAAACAAATCCACCCCAGAATCCGGAATCGACGGCGCAATCGCAGCCGCGATATCCCCGTCCGAAATCATCCGCAACGCCGCCCCGGTGGCCCGCACCTCAGCCACCAGCTTCTGATGCCGTGGCCGGTCCATGACCAGCACCACCACATCCTCCACTCGCTTCTTGAGGATATCAGCCACCGCCAGGATCGTCTCCGAAACCGGGCTCAGCAAAGACAGCGACGCCACCCCGGTCCGGGCCATGTGATTAACCACCTCCGGCCCGTAAGCGAGCTTCATCATGTAAAACGCCGGTATATCCTTGAGCGAATAACGTTCACCCTCCTGCACGATCGCCGCCGCTATGCATGAAATCGAATTCGGCGCCCCCTTGGCGATGTTCGTAGTCCCATCAATGGGATCCAGCGCAATGTTAAACCGCGTCGTCCCTGGCATCCACGACCCCAAATGTTCGCCTCTAAAAATCCCAGGCGCGTTATCCTTAATCCCCTCGCCGATCACTACCTCAGCACTGATATCCATGTTATCAAACATCCCCCGGATCGCGTCGCAGGCCGCCGCATCCGCCAGCTCTTTCTCCCCGCGCCCGAGCCACTTAAGCGAATTCAACGACGCGTTTTCAGTTGCACGGACAAAGTCAAATTCGAGCAACCGCTCGACACCATCATATTGCTCACGGAGAGATTTCATGCGCGGAGTGTTAGAGGCCCCAGAAACCCTTGGCAAGGCAGTCACCGCTAAATACGCGCCGTTCCAGCCGCGCTCAGGGTTCCCCCCGATGCCGCCAGATAAAGAGCCGCCCCCCCGTCGTGCCACCGACGCGCCGCCGCTTCCCTGGAATGCAGCCATTTCCTCATCTGTGGCGGACAACCTTATCATGACGGCTCTGCCCTGTTTGCCATTTACAAAAATTGGCTAAACTCCAATGCCTCCCACAGGGAGGCTTCTATCCGCCGCCCCCAAGGGGTGAACTGTGATAGCCTGGGGCAACGCCCAGGACCGCCAACTCAAAGTCGACAGCGCAGCGGCACCCACCGACTCGGTCCAGACCGCCCAAATCACCGACCTCACCGACTGGCTGCGGGGCTTGGAAGCCACAGCATCTGGCGCCGACTGGCGCCCTGCCAGCGTCGGCCTGCGCAAATGGCTAAAGACAGCCAATGACACCATTGCAGCCGCACAAAAAAACATGACAGCCAATGCCGCACTCCTTGAGCGCCGCTTGGAATTGCGCGGCCTCCTCGAGGCCCTCAAAGCCAAGGCTGCCGCCCGAGGCGTCACCGAGAACACTGAGCTCGGCGCCCTGGGTCGCTCCGCCAAAGAACTTCTCCTCTTACGGCTCACGCCCATGCGCGACGCCGAAAGACAGGTTGCGGAATATCAGGCCCGGGTCAATTCGCTCGTGGCGAAACAAGAAAGCCCCAAGGGCAACCGCTAACACAGCGGTTCATCAGGCTGACAGCCAGCCCGATCTAACAAGCGGACCTTATCTATATCTATGGACCAACAGCATTGCTCTAATCGCGCCTGCGGCGGCCTTATCGAGGACGGCTTTTGCAATCGATGCGGCATCGAACCTAACTCCTCGATTACCAGCAGCTATACTCCGGCGGTCAGCGGCACTTATCGCGCCAACCCAACCGGCACAGCCACCCTCTCCAGAACCCAGCCCCCAGTCTGGAATAGCCAAACCGGCACCGTCGGCTCACTCGGCACCGGCCACTCCACCCGGCGCGGCACCGAAGGCTATATCGTCATGGAATATGTCGGCGGCCAGACCCTCAAGACCATCCGCAAAGAACGCGGCCCGCTCCCGGTCACCGAAGCCATTGCCTATATTCATCGCATCCTCGGCGCCTTCGCCTATCTCCATCGCCATGCTCCCACTTTGGTCTACTGCGATTTTAAACCCGACAACTTCATGATCGAAGCCGACGACGTTAAGCTCATCGACATGGGCGGCGTCCGGCTCGTCGATGATCCCGGCGGCGACATCTATGGCACCCGCAGCTATAGCGCCCCGGAGGCCGGCGACGGCCCCACCATTGTCACCGATCTATATACCGTCGCCCGGACTCTCGTCGTCCTGATTATAGATTTTCGCGGTTACCAAAACAGCTATGAGTTCACCCTGCCGTCGCCAGAAGAACAACCTGTCTTCGCCAAGCACGAATCGCTATATCGCTTCCTGCTCAAGGCCACACGCAAGGATCCCGATGAACGCTTTCAGTCTGCCGACGAAATGGCCTCCCAACTCGCCGGCGTCCTCCGCGAAATCGTTGCTATAGAAACGGCCACGCCGCGCCCCAGCGACAGCGCGTTGTTCGGAGGCGAATCCCCGGCCGGCCAGGATGGATCGACCCCGGCCGGCGCCGCGCTTCTGCCGGCGCTCAAAGTCGACGCCAGCGATCCTGCGGCGCAATATATTCTCAGCAACGTCGGCAACACCAAGGACAAACGACTCGGCATCTATAGCCTGGCTGTGGCGCGCTTCCCTAAATCCATCGAGGCGAAACTTCGACTGGCCAACAGTCAGATTGAATGCGGCGACTTTCACAAAGCAGACAATCTGCTGACCGAACTGGAAATGGCCGACCCCTTTGACTGGCGCGTCACATGGACCCGCGCCCTTGCCCAGTTCACGCTCGGTAACGCCTCCGCTGCGGCCGCCCTATTTAACCTAATCTACAGCGAACTGCCAGGCGAGCTCGCCCCTAAACTCGCCCTCGCACTCGCCGCAGATGTCGCCGGCGAGAAGGCTGCCGCCATCCAGTTCTACGACATGGTCTCACTCGCCGACCCTAACTTTACCTCCGCCATATTCGGCCTCGGTCGGTGCTTGGCTGAAACCGGATTTCGCCCCGAATCGATTGCTGCCTATGCTCGGGTCCCCGCCAGTTCAAGTGCCTATACAAGGGCCCAAATCGCCACAGCCCGCACATGGCTGTTATCGACATCCGCCGGCGATCCCACCCCGGAAGATATCCATCGCGCCTGGGAAACCATAGAAGCCCTGGCCCTGGACTCGCTGCAACATCACCAACTCGTATTGGAGATCCTACAAAAAGCCCTGGCGATCATCGAAGCGGGCACAGTCACAAAAGGGTCACCGCTGCGAATTTTTGGCAAATCCCTATATCCCGGCCCACTGCGCAAAGGGATGGAGGAAGCGCTACGCACCATTGCGCGACTGGAGGAAAACCCGGACGAGCGAATCAACCTCATAGATCTGGCCAACCAAGTCCGCCCGCCGTCCCTGGTGTAGCGCCCCCACCACAGCCCACCACAGCCCACCACAGCCCACACCACCGCGAGCGCCCCCCTCCCCAGTCCACTTCGTCCATTCCGTCCACTTCGTCCATCCCCGTCCATCATGAATTGCCCCGCCTGCATGGCGCCCGCCGCGCCCACCAACAACTTCTGCGAAGAATGCGGCGCCCAGATCGCCACCATTCTCCCAAAGGGGCCAGTCAGCGTCCGCCGCGAACCTGTCCCGAATTGCGCCGCCTGCAATGCCGATGCCACCTTCATCGACAACGATGGCTTCTGCGCCAAGTGCGGCCTCCAACGGCGCGCCACCGAGCGTGACCATCTCGAAGTCAGCATCTCCAGAACCCTCGCAGGAGTTAGCGACCGAGGATTGAAACACTTTCGCAATGAAGACTTCTTCGCGATCTGCCAAGCCGGCGCGACTGCCATTGCGGTGCTCTGCGACGGAGTCTCCAGCAGCCTCCGACCGGACGAAGCCGCGAGGGACGGCGCACTCGCCGCCCGCGACAGCTTATGCGCAAGCCTGTCGGCTGAATCCGAGATTGCACCGATCATTTGAATATCCGCGAAAGCGCTTAGCTTAGTTGTTCGCCGTCAATGGATCGATGATTTGCTTGATTTCGGTTATC
>JAYTYG010000033.1:0-18180 GCA_043742585.1 Spartobacteria bacterium | reverse complement strand
GTGACGCCGACGACACCGACCGGGTTTGAAACACGCAACACTGGTGTGACTCTGGAAGTCGATCCAACGATTGGGCCTGATGGTTACACCATTGACCTGAATCTTGTGCCTCAGGTTGTGGAGTTTGAAGGATTCATCAATTACGGCAGTCCAATTCAGACAACCTCGACGAATCCGCTCACGGGACTGAGCACAATCAACGTACTAACCCCGAATACGATCAATCAGCCTATCTTCAGTACACGGAAGGTAACGACGAGCGTCAGTATTCTCGACGGTTCGACGGTGGTGTTAGGTGGGTTGATGCGTGAGGATATCCAGAAAGTTGAGGACAAAGTTCCACTTCTGGGGGATATCCCTCTCGTTGGCCGTCTATTCCGCTCCAGTGTCGATCAGCATTTGAAACGTAATTTGGTGATCTTCGTGTCGGCGCGACTTATCAACCCAGCAGGAGATCCGGTGCATTCGGATGAAGAGCAGGAAGAGATTGTTGAAACGCTTCCGCTGACGGAACTCCCAGCGCCAGATTTGCTGCCGCTGATGCCCAAGTAAACCGCCCTAGTAGTAGTGGCGCGATTGATTGAACTTAATGGCGCGTAGGAAATGCCGGTCGTAGGAATTACGGGCGGCATCGCATCTGGGAAATCCACTTTCAGCCGGGAGCTGCTTCGGCGGCTCCCGGCTGATTTTTTCGATGCGGATGCATGCGCTCGGGAGTTGCTGGAGAAAGATGAAACGATTCGAGCCAGGGTGGCGCAGGCGCTCAGGGTCGAGCTTGTATCGGGGGATCAGAGGCGCTTTCGTGAGGAAATTCGGGACTTGGTATTTTCGGATCCTGGGAAGCGTGAAGCCCTTGAGGGGATACTGCATCCGGAAATCGGGCGCAAATGGAGGGAGGATGCTGCGCGGCGAAAGGGAAGTGCAGAGTGGCTATATGTGGATATTCCGCTGCTTTTTGAAACTGGCGCGGAGTTGTATTTTGATGAGATCGTGGTTGTCGGCTGCACGAAATCGACTCAGGTTAAGCGATTGCAGGAAAACCGTGGATTAAGTGGTGAGATCGCCCAGAAGATCATCGCCACGCAACTCGATCTGGGATTGAAAATTAACAAAGCTGACCACCTCATTTGGAATGAATCCAATCTGCGGACCCTTGAGGGGCAAACGGCTTTGTTCGTTGGCTGGTTAAAAGAACGTTATGGATGACCGTCCCGCTCCGATTGAAGACGAAAATGTTGGCAATGAACAAGGCGATGCCGCCGTGGAAGCTTTAGGGGCAAAAATCCCCGCAGAGCTGTGGGTTGAGGAGCTCAACGCCGAGCCGCTCAATGCTTTGCTGGAGCGCGCCGAGGGGTTGGGTTTGCGCCTCAATACAGATAAAACCAGGCACCAGATTGTTTTCGATCTTTTGCGCACTTATGCGGGGCATGGCACTAAGCTTTTCGCGGATGGCGTGCTGGAACTTTCGCCGCAAGGCAGCGGGTTCCTGCGGTGGCCACGATTTAATTTCCGCTCACTGCCGCAGGACGTTTATGTTTCGACGCAGATGGAGCGCCGCTTTTGGCTGCGCTCAGGCAATCGTTTGACTGGCAGGCTTCGGGCACCGAGGGATCGGGAGAAGTTTTTCGCGGTGGACGAGATTCTTTCCATTGAAGGCATCCCGGCGGCGGACTGGACGGAGACTAAAGAGTTCGACCATCTTACCGCGCTGCATCCGAGCGAACGCATTGTGCTAGAAACTCCCCGCTCGGTGAGCGCGCGAGCGATTGATTTGGTATCGCCTTTAGGGCGTGGGCAACGGGGGTTGATTGTGGCACCGCCGCGCACAGGGAAGACGATTTTGTTGAAGGATATTGCGCGGGCAATTTTGGCAAACTCGCCTGAGACCTCGTTGATTTTGTTATTGGTGGACGAGCGCCCGGAAGAGGTCACTGACTTCAAGAACTCGCTGGAGGGCTGCGAGATTTACAGTTCGACTTTTGACGAGAGTCCTCAGCGGCACACACAGATTTCCGAAATGGTGAGCGAACGCGCCAAGCGTTTGGTGGAGCTGGGGCGCCATGTGGTTATCCTGCTCGATTCTATTACGCGACTTTCCCGTGCGTATAACAATCTTACGCCGGGTAAGCGGACGATGTCGGGTGGAATGGATTCCAAGGGGTTGGTCAAGCCGAAGAAGTTTTTCAGCGCGGCGCGTAATACTGAGGAGGGTGGAAGTTTAACGATATTGGCCACGGCGCTCATCGAGACGCATAACCGAATGGATGACCTTATTTTTGAGGAGTATAAAGGCACGGGGAACATGGAGATCCGCCTGGATCGGACATTGGCCGAGAAGCGAGTGTTTCCGGCGATCAACCTCTTGGAGTCGGCGACGCGACGCGACGAGTTGTTATACCATCCGTTGGAATTTGCTAAAATAGGCGTTTTGCGCAAACAACTGGCGGTATTGCCGCCGGTTGAGGCGACAGAAATTTTGTTGCATGCGATTAAGGCGACAAAATCTAACGCGGAATTGTTACTAGCAGGACTGCGTTGATGGCCCCTCTGATTTCCACGGCTGAAGCGTTGGCGGAAGTGCTTCCATTAATGGAGTGCGAAGCCCGGATTGCGGTTGATACCGAAGCTGACAGCCTGCATTGCTATTTTGAAAAGCTTTGCCTGATTCAGATCAGCGTTTCCGGGCGCGATCTGCTGATCGATCCGCTGGCTGGATTCCCGCTGGAGCCCCTCTTTGCGGTGTTTGCTGGTAAAGAACTCATATTTCACGGTGCGGATTACGATTTGCGTTTGTTGCGCCGCGTCGGTTACTCCGGGCCGACCCGGATTTTCGATACGATGATCGCCGCCCGGCTATGCGGGGTGACGGAGTTTAGCCTGGCCGCGTTAATTGAGCGTCATTTTGGGCTTAAATTGGCGAAGGGCTCTCAGAAGGCCAACTGGGCGAGGCGTCCGCTGCCCCCAGAGATGGCGGATTACGCGGTGAAGGATACGCAATACCTGCATGAATTGGTCGGGATTTATACGGCTGAGCTCATGCGCCTGGAGCGTTGGACGTGGTTTGAGCAATCCTGTGAGCGGGCGATTCGTTTGACCGAGAGCTCCAAGGAGCGCGATGCCGAGGAGGTGTGGCGCATTCCTGGAAGCGGTTTGATGAGGGGCCGTTGCGCGGCGATTTTGCGGGAGTTTTGGCGTTGGCGTGACGAAGAGGCGCGATCGATAGATCGGCCGGCTTTCCATGTTTTGCACAATGAGCAGTTGTTGTATGCGGCCAGCCGCATCGATCAGGGTGTGCCTACAGAGTTTCATCATCTTCGGGGTTCGCGCCTGCGCCGGTTCGAGGAGGCTCGTGAGCGGGCTTTGGCAATGTCCGAGTCGGAGTGGCCTGTGTTTGTGCGCACGATCCGTGCGCGGCCGAGCAAGGAGGAAGAGGCGCGGTTTAAAGGGTTGAAAGAGAAGCGCGATGCCAGTGCGGTGCTGCATCAGATTGATCCTTCGTTGGTGGCGCCTAAGGCGACCCTAGAGGCGATTGCGGCCAATTTTGAGGATGGCGTTGCGCGTTTGATGCCGTGGCAGCGTCAGTTGCTGGATCTCTAGGGGGATCGAGGCTCGGCGTGGCCTAGTTCTTGTCCCTCTCTGCGAATCTTTGCGTTAATTTTTTATGGAATAAAAACTTAACGCAAGTCGCGGAGCCGCAGAGAATTGAAAGGTGGGCGCAATACTCCAGGGTTTTTTGTTCTGCCGGAGAAATCACCATCGATTTCACCTGTAAATCACTCGGACTCAATCACTTTGGCTATAATCGACGCCGCCCGATGGCGGATTTTGCGGTTTACGTAAGTGCCTTGTAATAAAGGGAATACAGTTTTAGAAGGAAGACCCTTGGCAATAGTCAAGCGCCCGGTCCGATTGGTTTGACCGCTTGAAAATTGGAAAGGGCCGACCCGCTCTGTTTCGGGTCGGCCCTTGCCTTTTAAAATTCGTTCCGGGTTGCCCCGGGAATTGTGGGAATCCTTCTATTTGATGACTTGCGGGGCGGGTGCTGGGGCGGCTTTAACGGGCTTAGGTGTCACGCCTCTTTTCCAGGTGCCGTCTTCGAGGGCGCCGGAGTAGGGGCCGGTGGCTTGAGTCGGCGTATAGAGATCGCGCCGATTAGTCATGGTGTGGGTGGAGCAAGCACTCGTGACGAGCGCGGCGAGAATGAGGAGGGGGGCAGCGGAATTCACGCGGCGGATCGGAGCACAACGCGACCCTGCTGTCAATCGTGGCAGATCCTGCAAAACCGCCCTGTCGCCGATCTGGCATGAGGTTGCCCGGTAGCGCATTGTGGCGAGGCTAAAAAAGCGATTGCCCTAGCGCGCGCAGTGGCTACTTTGCACGCCCTTTGTCCATGATCATCGTCACAAAACCCGAGGCTACACCCGAGCAGGTGCAGCATATTATCGATCGCATCCTCGAATGGGGGCTTAAAGCCGAAGTGAGTCACGGCGCGTTGCGAACCGTTATCGGTGTGATCGGATCTGAAGACGCCGTGCGCGAGCGCCCGCTCACCGCCATTCCCGGAGTGGAGTCGGCAACGCCTGTGCTCAAGCCCTACAAGTTGGTGGCGCGTGAGTTCCGGGGAGGGAATAGTTCCAAGATCAAGATCGGCGGAGTCACGATCGGTGGCGACGAAGTGGTGGTGATGTCTGGGCCGTGCTCCGTGGAGAGCGGTGAACAGATCAATTCCATTGCCCGGGACATCCAACGTTTCGGGGCGAAAGTGCTCCGTGGCGGAGCTTTTAAACCGCGCACGTCGCCCTATTCGTTTCAGGGGTTGGGTGTGGACGGATTGCGTTTGCTGGCCGAAGCGCGCGAGCAAACTGGAATGCCCATCATCACCGAGATCATGGATACCAAGGATCTCGAGGTCATGGAGCAGTATGCCGATTGTCTGCAAGTGGGGGCGCGCAATATGCAAAACTTCGCGCTGCTTAAGGAAGTTGGCCGCAGTAAATTGCCGGTCATGCTCAAACGCGGGATGAGCGCGACGATCAAGGATCTGCTCATGAGCGCGGAGTATATTTTGAGCGAGGGGAATTTTAACGTGATGCTTTGCGAGCGCGGAATCCGGACTTTTGAGACCTACACGCGTAACACGTTGGATCTCAATGCTGTGCCGGTGCTTAAAGCCGAGACGCATCTGCCCGTGGTGGTGGATCCGACCCATGGAATCGGGTTGCGCGAGCATGTTTTGCCGATGGCTCTGGCAGCGGTCGCGGCGGGTGCCGACGCCATCATGGTGGAAGTGCATAATTCCCCTGAGTTGGCCAAGAGCGACGGAGAGCAGGCCCTTTTGCCTGAGGAGTTCGCTGATTTGGTGACGCGCCTGCGCAAGGTGGCCGAAGCTGTGGGCCGCAGTCTGTAGAACACGCTTTAAAGCGGCGCGGGCCCTCCGCAGCACCAAAAGACGGATGCCGGTTTTACGCGGCGCGCTTTGGAGCTGTCGGGGGCCGTTGTCGAGCGGTGCTTTATTTGGCGTCTAGCGCGTCTACCGCGTTTGGCAGGTCGCGCAGGGTGATCCCTCCGTTGAGCTCGCTGAAATAGCGCAACGTCCAGGAGTTGGGGAAAAGCACACCGGGCTGCCCGCCGCTGTCATGAGCCAGGCGGCAGCCAGTGGGCAGCTTGAGCGCTTTTTCGTCGCAAGCTTCGGGCAGCCATTTGAATGTTTCCCAGGACGCGGTTTCCAATCGCGATTCCGCGCCGTATTCGCTCTCCAGCCGGAATTGAACGACTTCGAACTGGAGCGGGCCGACTGCGGCCAGAAGTGGCACTTTTTGATAACTATCGCGCAGGTCGAAAACTTGCATCACGCCCTCCTGGAGCAATTGCTCAAGGCCCTGGCGAAACTGCTTGAACTTCGAGGGGTTCGGGTTTTGTAGAAACGCGAAGCATTCCGGCGGGAACCGGGGGATCTCGTTGTAGGAAATCCCAGCGTCCTCGGTCAGAGTGTCGCCGATGCCGAACTCGGAGTGGCCTACCAAACCGATGACGTCGCCCGGATACGCTTCGTCGACGGTTTCGCGTTCCTGGGCGAAGAGTTTGTGCGCGCTGGAGAGCCGCACGCGTTTGCCGGTGCGGGTGTGGATGACGTTCATATCGCGCGTAAATTTGCCCGAGCAAATCCGTAAAAAGGCGATGCGGTCGCGATGGCGCGGATCCATGTTGGCTTGGATCTTGAAGATGAATCCCGAGAAAGCGGGCAGATCCGGTGCCACCAGCCGTTCGCCCGCCATATGGGGCTGCGGGGGCGCGGAGCGTTCCAGAAAAGCGTCCAACATCAGCTGCACGCCGAAGTTGTTCATCGCGCTGCCAAAAAACACCGGCGTCAATTGGCCGCTGAGCACCGCTTCGCTCGAATACTCGACCCCGGCCATGTCGAGCATTTCAAGCTCCTCAATGGCTTTGTGAAAATCCCCTTCATCGAGCCGTTCCCGCACGAATGGGTCGTCGATGCTGCCCACCTCCACCGGCGCACGGTAAGCGCCCTGCGGGGTTTTCTCAAAAAGATGGACCTTGCTGGTTAACCGGTCGAACACCCCGCGAAAGCTGACCCCGCTGCCCAAGGGCCAGTTGATCGGGTAAGCGCCGATGCCCAGCACGCTTTCGAGCTCGTCGAGCAGGGCGAGCGGTTCGCGGGTGGGCCGGTCGCATTTGTTGATAAAAGTGAAAATCGGGACACCTCGTCTTTTGCACACTTCAAAGAGCTTGCGCGTTTGCGCTTCGATGCCTTTACCGGCATCGATCACCATCACCACGGCGTCCACCGCAGTCAGGACCCGGTAAGTGTCCTCGGAAAAGTCTTTGTGCCCTGGAGTATCGAGCAGGTTGATGCGGAAGCCGTTATAATCAAATTGCAAGACCGTGGAGCTGACTGAAATGCCGCGCTTGCGCTCGAGCTCCATCCAGTCCGAAGTGGCGGCCCGGGCGCTTTTGCGCGCGGTGACCGAGCCGGCGAGCTGCACCGCGCCTCCGTAAAGCAGGAGTTTTTCGGTCAGCGTGGTTTTCCCCGCATCGGGGTGTGAAATGATGGCGAAAGTCCGCCGGCGGTTAATCTCGTCGATCATGAAGGGCGGAGACTGTCCCTTAAAGAGGCTCGGGGCGCAAGAGCTTGAAGCCGGGAGTTCTTCCTGTAAGCTCCGCCTGCAGTTCCACCTCCCCCGCCATGCCCAGCCTCTGCATTACCTTGCCTGACAATAAAGGTGAGATCACCCACGTCTTGAGTGGACGCAAAATTACCATCGGCCGACGGCCCGATAACACGATTCAAATCATCCACGGCACGGTCTCCGGCTATCACGCTGAGTTGATCTCTTCGGCCGGGCACTATTTGCTGCACGATTTGGGGGCCACGAATATGACTTTTGTTGACGGTGAGCCCATCAATGATTTTCACCTTCATCGGAACTGTAAAATTTCATTCGGCTCGATCGAATGCGAGTTCACTCTCGAATCGGCTAAGATCGACCATAGCAAGCCGACCGAAGTCGTGCCGACACGCGCGGAGCTGGAGTATTTGCGCCGCGAAAACCTAGATCTTCAAACGCAGATTGGGGTCATGAGGAAACAGATCGATATCCTCAGTGCTGCGCGCCTCACCACCAAGGCAACGACTATGATCGTCACTCCTGAAGCTCATCGCCGCATGGTGGCTGAGCGTGACGAATTGCGCCGCGAAATCCAGGAGATCAAAAAGGATACCGAAAATTTAAAGGTCGATCTGAACACTATGACGCGGGATCGCGATGCACTCCGGCAGGCTTGGGGCACGCTCAACGCTGAGTTGAATCGGGTCCGTGCCGGCTTGGATGCAGTGGCTCCGGCTTCCGGCGGCGCGCAGACATTCTTGGCCGAGGGCGACGCGCCGATCGGCGGAGAGCCTGCGATTGAAGCTGCCGCCGTGGAGATCGATCCGATGACCCGCGCCGCCGACTCGATTAAGACGGTGCTCGATTCGTTGACGATGCTTTCCGCAGATCCCGGCAGCCGCGAGTTGCGGGATGAGGTAAGCGCTGCGACGGCTGCGCTGAACCTCTGCACCGAATTTATGCAGGGGCATCCCGTGCAGGGCCTCGCGTCGAAGCTGGATTCCTTCATGCGTGAAATCGCACCTGCTGAAGGTTCGTTGCCGGCCGGATCGATTCGGACGTTGATTCAGACGGCGGAGTTGATGCACGCATTGCTCGAGCCCAGGCATCTCAGCCGTGCAGGGGAGCTGCCGCCGGGGATTGTCCTGACCATCGACAAGGACGAGGATATGCTGGCGATGATGAATGCGGCTCTGCATTTCAGTGACATCGAAATGACGAGCTCCACCGATCCCGAGCACGCCCTGGCCTTGCTTCGAGAGAAGCACTTCAACTTGATTCTTCTCGATATCAAGGCTCCGGGGGGGGCGCAGCTTTACGCCCGTTTGCGCGAGATCCCGGCTTTGCAGAAAACGCCGGTGATTTTCTTCAACGCCACGGATCGGCTCGATGCGCTAATGCTGTCCAATGAACTTAAGGGGAATGACTTTTTGCTTCAGCCTTTGGACATCGTGGAATTCACGTTGAAAGCGTATGCGTGGATTTGCAGGGACCAATTCGGCCTGCTTTAGAGTGAATAACTAAGTTTAAATAAGTGCGATCTTGCGCTTGACTCCGGCGCGCAGGCGCTCATGCCGGCTTTGCCTCTTTTGGCGCTGGGGGAACTGCATCGCCTTCTGTAAGGAATCGCGGGTATGAGCAAAACTTTGAAAGTCATGGAGGGCCGCGCCCTGGTGGTGGGCAGCGTCCATTCGCCGGGCTCGCTGCGGCGCGCATTAGCGCTGCGTCCGGGGAGCGTGGACGTGCTGGAGCTCCGGGTGGATCACTTTGCGCATCAGCCTGCGGAATTGTTGCGGGTCCTGCCGAAGCTCAAGTTTCCCTTGTTGCTCACGGTCCGCCATCCCCTTGAAGGCGGTGTCCAGGCGCTGACATTCGCGCGGCGCCGCGCTTTGTTTACGGAATTTCTGCCCCAAGCCGCGTTCATCGATGTGGAACTGCGTTCAGTAGAGAAGCTTGATGGCATCCTTGCGCTGGCGCTCGCGCAGTCGGTCCAAGTGATCGTTTCAAATCATCATTTCCGGTGTACTCCGAAGCTGGAGCGCTTGGAGTCGTTGCTGGCGCAAGCCGTGGCGGCCGGCGCTGATATTTTCAAGCTCGCCGCGCTGGCGTCCTCGGCGGCGGACGTGAGCGCTTTACTGGGCCTCCTGGCGCGGCCACGGAAGATCCCATTGAGCGTGATGGGCATGGGCAGTTTCGGCAAAGTGTCGCGCCTGCTCCTGGCCAAAGCGGGGTCGGTGCTCAACTACGGTTATCTGGATAAACCCAATGCCAGCGGGCAATGGGAGGCGACGCTCCTCAAGACGCGGCTCGCCGAGCTGGCCGACGAGATCATTTAACAGCAAAAGACGACAGGATCGCGGTGACTGGAAATCCAGGGATTCTCTCTGTGCTCTCTGGGGCCTCTGCGGTTTTGATTTCCGGGGTTGGGATTATTGCCCCGTTTTCTGCGCGAGCGCGCGGCGGATGATGTCGATGCGGGCCTTGGATTCGAGGTCATGCACATCGAGCTGCATGGAGCGTTCAAACGCCGCGATCGCCCGCTCGGGCTGCTGGCTGTTGGCTAAGAGCTCCGCCAGAAGTTTCCAGGAGTCGGCCCGGAACGGCTCGCGCCCGAGGAGCAGCCGCAACTCGCGGATGGCTTGTTCCCGGTGCCCGGTTTGCTCCAGCGCAAGAATGTAGCGTCGGCGAATGGGCCATTGCATGGGCGCCAGCGCGACCGCTTCGCACAAGAGCGGGAGCACGTCGCGTTTACTTTCGCGGAACTCCAGGGAGGCCCGCATTTGCAGGCATTGCGGGGCGAGGAGGGGTTCCTCCGCAGCTTGATGTAACAGGGCGCGCGCGGAGTCATAGTTGGCGCTCTGAATGTCCAGGGCCGCCAGGCCGAGCAGTGCGAATGGCAGCTTGGGGGCGCGCTGCAGGGCGCTTTGGTATTCGGTCCGCGCCAGCTCAGGGTGGGAGCTGGCGGCCTCGAGGTTGCCGAGATTTACATGCATCCGGGCGGAATCGCCGCCGGCGGCAATGGTGCGGGTTACAAACGAGCGTTGGTCAAACCAATAACTTTGCTGCTCGTGAGTGCAAATCCCCAGCCACAGGCTCCATGCCCCCAGCGCGAGCCCCAGGCCCGGCCCCAGCCAGCGTCGGTCGGCGCACTCCAACGCCGGTTGGAGCGATGCGGCGATTGCAATGAGCAGAAAGGCGCTTGGGACATACAGCCAGTGTTCGGCGCTTGTTGCGTTGAGCGCGTAAACATTGCTGATGGGCAGATAGGCGGCGAAAAAGCCCAGAAGGCCCAATGCCGCCACGGGCCGTCGGCGCCTGGCCCATATCGCCCAGCACAGCATCCCGGCCCACAGCACCGCCCCGAGCGCGGTTTTGGCACCCGGATTTTCAAGGCTATTGTGAGGTGGGCTCGGTGGCACGCCCGTCTCCGGCGGCGGCGTCACATCGCGTTCCATGTGGAGGTTGTGCGGCGCCACCCACAGCACCACGTAATCGGCCCACGCTCGCGCAATGAGGACCGCCCTGGCTGGCGCATGCGCGGAAATCTTCGGTTTTGGGGGCTCGGTTTTTTCGGCGGTGAAGCGCAGGCCCGCATAGCTGAGGAGCACTGCGGCGGCAATCAGCGCCCAGCGCGTCACCATGCGCCAGGGTTCTTTGCGCAGCCAAAGGATCAGGAGCCAGATCACGAGGGCGAAAACACCGCTCTCTTT
The DNA here is from genome assembly GCA_043742585.1 of Spartobacteria bacterium. Classification (GTDB taxonomy): domain Bacteria; phylum Verrucomicrobiota; class Verrucomicrobiia; order Chthoniobacterales; family Chthoniobacteraceae; genus CAIURC01. The sequence goes on along the minus strand of JAYTYG010000033.1, from coordinate 7,343 downwards.
GGAAAGCAGCGCGGCCAGGAAACACAGCGCAGCGCCTGTGGTGGCGAGGATCTTTCCGCGGCGGCAGCCGTCCGGATCTAGGGTGCGCAAACCCAGGGCCAGCGCGGTGAACCCGAAAAATGCCGCCAGGGAATCCGCCCGCCCGGCGATGTAAGTGACCGCCTCGGTGTGCAATGGATGAATGGCCCAGATTCCCGCGATCCACACGGCGTAAAGCCTTTGGCGCGGGGGCGGGAGGAGTTTTTCGACCAGGAAAAACAAGGCGATTGCCGCCGCCAGATGCGCGTAGATGCTCGTGAGGTGAAACCCTCGGGCATTCATGTCCCAAAACGCGTAGTCGGCAAGAAACGTGAGTCGCTGCAGGGGCCGATAGAAATTGGAAGCTGTGGCGTCGAGGAACAGGAAGTGATTAAACGCCTCGGGAATGAGTCGCCAACTCCGGATCAAGGGATCGCGGGCAACCAGTGCGGTGTCATCCCAGACAAATCCATTGCGCTGGGCTGGCCAGTAAACGAGAAAAGTGACTCCGATGAGAACTATCGCTGCGCCGAGTCGCTGGAGGAGTTTCAAGCCCAATATCATGTCCATGCATCCCTATCCCATCAAGCTCGCCGTGTTTTTCGGCGTGGCGCTGCTCCCGCATTTGCAGGCACGCGCCATTGATCCAGGCATCCAGCAGTTGGTGGTGAGCCTCGCTCCCACTTGGGATTCTGTGAATGGCCGACTCCAATGTTTCGAGCGGGATGGCGCCGGCTGGAAACCGGTGGCCCCGGCGTGGCCGGTGCTCTATGGCAAGAATGGACTCGCCTGGGGCTTGGGTGTGCTGGGTAGCGAGCAAGCCGGTCGGCATAAAGTCGAACACGATGGGCGCGCTCCGACTGGTGTTTTTCGGATCGGCACCATTTATACTTACGACCGGGCGTTGCCCAGCGGGGCGGACTTTAGATTCCATACAGTCACCGAGGCGGATGCCTGGGTGGATGACGTGAAGTCTCCCAATTATAATAAGCAGGTGACCATTGAGGATGTGTCGAATCCGCCGGCCTGGTTCGAGAAACAAAAAATGCGGCACAACGACTTCGCCTATCGCTGGTTGGTCGAGATCCGGCACAATGCCGAGGCGCCTGTCCCCGGGGCGGGCAGCGCGATCTTCTTTCATATCCGCCGCGGGCCGCAGCGCCCGAGTGCGGGTTGCACCACGATGGCTGAGGAAGATCTGCTGCGCTTGATCCGCTGGTTGCGGGTCAGCAAGCAACCTCATTACGTGCTCCTGCCTCAAGCCGAGTATGAGGCCAAATGGAAGGCCTGGGGTTTGCCGAAGCCGGAACAGATATCGGCTCTGGAGCGGTAGCCGGGGCGTCCGGCCGCCGCGCTTACTGCGATTTTTTAGGCTTCGTGGCTTTCGCCGCGCGGGGCTTCGGCGCCGCTGCCAGCGCTTTCTCGCCTTCCACGAAATACATCTCAATCTCGCCTTTGTTTTTCGCGGCGATTTTTCCGCGCGGAGTACAGTCAAACCGATGTTTCACCAACTCCCAAGTGGGCCCGGAGATGTTGATCTTTCCCACCACACAGCTCGATTCCATGCGGGAAGCGGTATTCACCGTGTCGCCCCAAATGTCGTAGGCGAATTTTTTAACTCCGACGATCCCGGCCACAAGCGGGCCTGTATGGATGCCCACGCGCATTTCGAAAAAGACCTCGCCGCGCTTCTGCTTGAGCCGCTTCTGCGCGCCCATATATTTTTGAAACTCCAGCGCCGCACAAACGATATCCAGCGCATGGCTCGCATTCGGCACCGGCAGCCCGCCCGCGCAAAGATAGCTGTCTCCGATGGTCTTGATCTTTTCGATCGGATACCGCCCGATGATGGCGTCAAAGGCGCGGATACAGAGATCGAGTTCCGCCACGAGTTGAGTGGGGGTGAGCTTCTCGCTGATTTGGGTAAAGCCGTGGAAGTCTGTGAACATCACAGTAACAGGGTCATACGCGCGGGCGGGAGAGTTGCCGGATTGTTTAAGTTCGTTTGCTGTATGAACCGGCAATATGTTGAGAAGTAAATCATCCGCTTTCTTCTTCTCCGCTGTCAGCTCGATGTTCGCGTCAGCCAGTTGATCTTCCACTGCTTCGCCGTGTTCGATGGTGTTCTGATACAGGATCCGAAGATCGCTGAGTTCCTCGTTCAGGCGGCTGTTTTCACCGCGTAGTTCTTCAAGTTCGCGGGCGAGACGCTTAGGATCGAGCGGGGATGGCATATGGGATTTCCGATTAACAGCCCAGCGGGGCGGGGCAAGCTAATTCGCGGCGGGGAATTTAACGCAAGTCGCAGAGGCGCCGAGGTTCAGAACGGCCGGATAGTGAGCTTGCCGGTTTACTGCCGTCAGTCGGTGATTTGTGTTGGGAAGTTTAGCCAGGCATCGCGTCCTCCCTGTCTTTACTCTCCGCGCCTCGGCGTCTTGTATGCGTTAAATCCGCATGCTGTGATTCAGCGGGAGTCACCGGTTCATGGGCGCTCCTTGTGTTCTCGGCGGCTTGCATCTCCCGCTTTTTCGCCGCTTGGGATGTAGTTTGCTTGCAGCCTTGGAGGAACCCTATTCATATCCCCTCCATATTCATCACGCCTGTGAATGTGCCGCCCCTTTCCTCCGACGCCTGTTCCTTAATCCAGATGGATCTGGAGGTCGTGGCGTTTGCGGCCGATTGGAAGCACTGCGATCAAGTGGCCAATTACATGGCGCGCGCGGTGAGCTTTGATCGGGCCGACACGTTTCTTTACTCCAATCAGCTCTCCACCGTGCTCAATGAGCTGCTGGAGATCGCCTTTTACCAGCATCGCGTAGTAGGCGCCCTGCGTTGCACTCTTTTCCGGGACGGCCCCCTGGATCGCATCGAAATGCGTATCCCAGTCGACGCGCTCCAGTCCGAGTTCTATCGCAATGCCACCGCAGCCGCCCAGTCGCCCGATGTCGCTGAGTTATACACCCGTTCCTTGCTCGGGGAGGGGGTCCCGGAGCATTTAAGCGGGTTTCTGGAGTTGGCGGCCGATTACGGGGCGGGCATCTGGCTCGAAGAGCTGGATGGCGGCACCGAGTTGCGCCTGGTGGCGGATCTCCATTTTGAAGAGGACCCGAGCCAAGTGCCGCCATCGTTAAGCTGATGAATACCTCTTTTGGCACTCCCTGCGTCTCGCCGCTGAAGCTGGAGAAAGCGGCAAAAATCACGTTTCACGCAGGACAGCTCAATCTCAAATGGCAGCATTGCAGCAGCTCGGCGGACTTTTTAACGGACTTTTTCTCCCGCCTCATTGTCGAGGAATCGCCCACCACGGATATCGCCGATCTGCGCAACAGCATTAGCTATATGGCTAATGAGCTCATCGAAAACGCGATTAAGTTTCGCTCCGCCGGGGACATGGAGATAGAAGCTGGCTTGAGCGATGGCGACTTTGTTTTACGCATCAGTCATTGGATCTCGTCCGCCAACAGTTGCCGCTTTCAGACGCTCCTGGCTGAGATCACGGCGGGCGATCCCGGAGACTTGCTGATAGCGCGAATCGAGGCCAATGCGATGGGAGACAGCGACAAGGGGTCCGGGCTGGGCTTGCTGACTTTGCTCAATGATTACGGGGCTCGCATTACGTGGAATTTTCAGCAGGCTGCTGGGTCGGCCGAGTCCCATGTATTGGCGGAAACCGTAGCGCGGTTGAACCTCTGCTGATAAAATAACCAGTGCAGTCGAATACGATCCCCTATGGAAATTAAGAATAACGAATATCGAGTTTGGAGTGACGAGGCGATCATCTACTTCGAGGGCACAATGCGGCTGAGCGGCACCGAAGCGTATGCGCCCATCAACGAGCTCATGGACACGGTTTTGGCCGCCAAACCCGGGCTGATTGTGCTCGATCTCACCAGCCTGGAATTCCTCAACAGCTCCGGGATCAATCTCCTCGCAAAGTTCACGATCGCCATCCGCAAGGAACCCACGGTGGGCGTGCTGGTGCGGGGTGCGACCCGGATTCCCTGGCAGGGGAAATCCTTGCCGAATTTGAAGAAGCTCCATGCCGGCCTCGAGCTGGTGATTAGTTAAGGCCCATCCCGGGGCGCCGTGGCCGCCGCGGGTTCGGCCCAGACTGGCCGCGTAAAAACTTTGGGGGGGCTTGTGGGCGAGGGGAAATAGGGCGTCACTCAATCCCTCCCGCGTGTCGGGCCGCCGATTTTCGGGGCACGCGTGGAGGGCCACGTTTGGCCGACAAAAAACCTTGTCGCTCCCCGCCGTGCGCCCGCATCTTCTCCCGCGTTCGGCGCTGGTGCCGTTTCCATTCTCCACAAATTTATGAACTACGATCTCATTGTCATCGGCGGCGGCCCGGCCGGTTATGTCGGCGCCATCAAGGCGGCTCAACTTGGTAAAAAAGTCGCCTGCATTGAGAAAGAGCGCGCCGGGGGCACCTGCCTGAACTGGGGCTGTATCCCGACGAAATCATTGCTGCGCAACGCCGAGCTTTATCATCTGATGTCGCATCGGGCGGCGGAATTCGGGTTCAAGGTCGAGGGACTGAGCTACGACTGGAGCAAGATCATCAAACGTTCGCGGGATGTGTCGGACAAAAACGCGATGGGCATCGAGTTTCTATTTAAGAAAAACAAGATCGATTACATCCGCGGCGAGGCGACCGTGGACAAGGCCGGCCAGGTCAAGGTGAAGCTCGCTGACGGCAAGGAAGAATCCCATAGCGCCCCCAAGATCCTCATCAGCACTGGGGTCGTGACCCGCCCGCTGCCCGGCCTGCCCTTCAACGGCACCTCAGTCATCGGGAGCCGGGAAGCCATGGTCCTGCCCAAGCAGCCCAAGAGCCTCATCGTTATCGGCGCAGGCGCCATCGGCATCGAGTTCGCATATTTCTACAACGCGTTTGGCACAAAGGTGACGGTCGTTGAAATGATGCCAAACATCCTCCCAGTGGAAGACACCGAGGTGTCACAGACCTTGGAGAAGGCGTTCACCAAACAGGGCGTCAAGATTCTTACCAACACCAAGACCACAAAAACCGAGGTCACGCCGGACGGGGTGAAGATCACGGTGCAGGATGCCAAAGGCGTGGAGCAGGTGCTCGAAGCTGAGGTTTGCCTGGTGGCCATCGGCGTGATGCCGCTGATGCCAGGCGGGCATCTCAAGCCGGAACTCACCGAGCGCGGTTACATCAAGACAAACGAACGTTACGAGACCAGTTCGCCCGGAATCTATGCCGCCGGCGACATTATCGGGCCGCCGTGGCTCGCGCATGTGGCCAGCTTCGAGGCCGTCCAGGCCGTCCAAGGCATGTTCACCGCGCATCAGCCCAAGAAAGTCACCGTCTTCCCGGGCTGCACCTATTGCAATCCGCAGGTGGCCAGCGTCGGGCTGACTGAACGCGCAGCCAAGGAGCAGGGGCTGAAGTTTAAGGTCGGCAAGTTCCCCTTCATGGCCAGCGGCAAAGCGCGCGCGATCGGCGAGATCGACGGGTTTGTGAAGCTCATTCTGGGCGAAAAACATGGCGAAGTGCTCGGCGCACATATCATCGGGCCGGAAGCCACGGAAATGATCGCGGAGCTCGGGCTGGCGATCACCTTGGAAGCCACGCACGAGGATCTCGAGGCGACCATCCATGCGCACCCGACTTTGAGCGAAGCGGTGCATGAAGCGGTCGCGCAAGCCTACGGCGAGGCGATTCACATTTAGGCGTTTAGATGGGGACAGACAACTCAGGTTGTCTGTCCCTTTTCTTTTGAAATGAATGCCGCAGAGAACACAGAGAACACAAAGAGTCTCCGGGTTTTTAGTCTCTGCGATCTCTGCGTTCTTTGCGGCTAAATTCTCTCCTCTGCGGCGGCTCTGCGGCGCTGCGCTGTAATCCGGGCGGGGGGGCGCATGCGGTAAAAGCTCGCGGGATGAAAGGTGCCGGCGCGGTAGTTGCGGAAGGTGGCCAGGGCGAGCAGGGGCCAGTTGTTTCGATACATGTCGTATCGCAGATAGAAAACGTTTGGGAAGCCCGTGCCGGTGGTTTGCGGCTCGGGCCAGCTGCCGTCGGCGTCTTGAGTGCGTTGCAGATATTCGATCCCGCGCAGGATGGCGCGGCGCCCGAGCGCGGCGGGACCTGTGGCGGCGGCGATCAGGCCCATCAAGGCCCAGGCGGTTTGAGAGGGCGTGCTCGGGCCCTGTCCTTTGAGGGCGGGGTCGTCGTAGCTGGCGCAGGTTTCGCCCCAGCCGCCGTCGGGATTTTGCACGCTCTCAAGCCAGAGCGCGGCACGGACAATCCAAGGCCGATCCATGGCCGAGCCAATGGCGCGCAGGCCGCGGAGCACCTGCCAGGTGCCATAGATATAGTTCACGCCCCAACGTCCAAACCACGAGCCGTCCGCCTCCTGCGTTTCCCTCAGATGCGCCACGGCGCGTGCCACGATTGGGCTGGCCGGGTCGAACCCGATATAGCCCAACAACTCCAGGACCCGGCCGGTGAGGTCGCTGCAAGTCGGGTCCAGAATCGCGTTGTGATCCGCAAACGGCACGTCCTCGAGCCAGTGCTGGGTGATTTCCTTGTCGAACGCGCCCCAGCCCCCGTCCTTGCATTGGAAACTCAGCAGCCAGTGCAAGGCGCGTTCAAACACCTCGGTGCGCGCGGACTTAGCCGGGTCATGGGCGGGCATCGGGACCAGGCGCAGCGCCATGAGCACCATCATCGTGTCATCCGTGTCGGGATAAAACTTGTTGTTGAATTCAAACGCCCAGCCGCTCGCCTCCGGATGCGGATTTTTCACATGCCAATCGCCAAACACCCGCACCTCCTTTGTTTCCAACCAGGCGGCGGCGCGCTGCAGGGCGACGTGTTTGGAGTCGAGCCCGCTTTCGGCTAGGGCAATGATGTTGATTGCTGTATCCCATACCGGCGAAAGACAGGGCTGAATCCGAAAGTCCGCCGGGTCCTCGACAAAGAGCCCTTCAAAATCCCGTTTCGCTTTTAAATACAGCGGATGATCCGCCGGATAACGCAGCGTTTTGAGCGCGATCAGCCCGTTGAGCATCGCCGGAAAAATCGCGCCCAAGCCGTCGCTACCTTCGCCCATGTGTTCCACCATCCATTCTTCGGCCCGTTGCAGGGCGCGCTTGCGAAAGGGTTTCCAGGGCAGGCGACTCAAGGTTTTGAGCATGCGATCGCAGCGCAGGAAGAAATTCGGCCACGACCAGAAGCGCGCATCGGGAGGCAAGCCTGAGAGCTGATTTTCGGAGTCGGCGGGGGAGAGTTCGTGGAGCTGTTTTTCCGGGGGGAGTGCGCGGATGGGCTTATGGCAATTGAGGAGGGCGAGGGG